>JAEZJP010000185.1 GCA_023415715.1 Bacillota bacterium | reverse complement strand
CACCACGCCGATGTATACATCGCCGCCGGTGCGCTCTGCAATATCCTGATACAAATTGAACTGCTTTGCAGTATCCATGAGTTTCCCTCCTTGCATCCGCTTGATGAAAGGTATGCATGGGGGAGGGGAGTTATGACATCAGGAAAGAGGCACATCGGCTCCGTCGCCGCTTAACAGGTATAGAGAAAGCTTTTTCATGAACCTTTGCAGGTTTTCTTTATCCATTTGGTAATAAATACGGTTTTCCACACGCTCCATGCGGATGAAACCGCAATTGATGAGGGCGCTCATATGATGGGAGATGGTTGCGGTGGAAAGGCCCGTTTCCCGGGCCAGCGCCTGCCCATAGGAACGTTTGTCGCGAATGTGGGAGAGGATGGATAGCTTGCTCTTGTCCGACAGCGCTTTTAAGCCCTCCAGAAGCTGATAGCTTGCCAAGGGCATCGCCTTTACGTTGACGCCCTCCTGAAGGCACACGCCAAGTTGCATATAAATGGTCTTGGTTTCCGATTCCATGTTCAAAACGATATAACTGCAATCGAAAACAGAAGGGTAGATATGCAGTGTGAAGCCGCTCAGGTCACCCGCTTTTATCCCGATGTTCTCAGACAGGAAGGTATCAAAGGAAACCCTCTCAAAATAGGCCTGCCACCGCTTCATAAAATCATCAAGCACTGGCTGTATAAGAGAAATGTTTTCCTCTATCAGAGATTTTACCGGTAGAAGTATTGCAGTCAGCTGTTCGAGATAGGGACCGGCATCTTGTATGACCCGCAATATCTGCCATTTCTCCCCATCAGTTAGGCCTGTGTCATCCAACTGCTCCACAAGGGGGCGCTGCACTTCCTTACCGTCTGTATCAGTATCGTCAAAAAGGCGGCCGATATTAAGCTTATGCAGAGCGGGCGCCGGACCTAACACAAATTCGGAAAATTTCCTGCGGATATTTTTTACCTGCTCGGACCAGTCGGAAATGGTTGGCTCGTAAAACGACATAATCAGCATTTGTGAAAGGCTTCCCTGACCAATGGAGAATGGACGGAAAAAGCGCTCCATTTCCTTTGAATCTGCAATATAGTGCTGGCTGATGGCGTTGGCCAGAGAGCGCACGGGTTCCACGCGCGCTTTGAACTGGAACGCATCGACTGCTTGGGCATACAGTCCCTCCAGCCTGCTTAATGTGGCTTCCAGGGAGATATCCCCTGCCAGCAGGCTAATGTAGCCCATAGCTTCCAGCATCAGATCCTTGTGGGCATAAAAGATGCGTTCCATATGCATTCCTTCCTTATTCCATGCTGTCCAGCATGCGGAATCTTATCAAAAGCATAAGCGCTATAAAGCAGATGCCTCCGAAGAGATATAGTACCCCGCGCAACCCCATTAATAGCGTCAGTCCGCCCATGCAGAAGGAAATGACGGGCATGGCCAGCGTGCATACGGCATTCATGGTGGACCCTACCCGCGCCAGATAATCCTGATTGACCTGTTTCATGACCATAACATTGAAGTGGCCGCTGAGCAGTGCCATTGTTACGGAGAATAACAGCAGCGTGGTGCATATTCCTGCGATGAACAAGGCCGGAACGGTCGTCAGTTCCTTCAGCCACACAAGCGCGCCATAACAGACAGATATAGCCAGGAAGCCCGCGATGGTTACAGATTTGCCGCTCAGGCGCCGCTTAAGGTATGGGTAGATGAACGCGCCAAACCCGGCGCCGGCGGTTAACAATATGCCGGCTACAGACATGGCCTCCGGTCCCAAATTGTACATGTTGACCAGGGGAGCGTTCAACGCGCTAAGCGGCACAAGCAAACTGTTAAGCAGCAATGCCAGCAAACACAGGTTCAGGATGGCAGGAGTTTTCAGCACGTAGGATATTCCGCCTTTTAGCGTCCGCCAGTAATCCTGTTTCTCTGCCGGCTCGCCATTTTCCTTTTCCTTAACTGCTTTAATCAAGGCGATCAGCAAAGCAGACAGGAAAAAGGTCAACCCGTCGATAAAAATCGCTCCGGAAATGTTTATGGCAGCAATGATCCCTGCCGCACAGGCCAAACCTACAACCTCCGTCACACGGCTCAGGCTGCTGTTAAGTGAAAGGCCGAACTCATAATCCTCTTTGGGCAAAAGCCTTGGCACAATGGCCATGCCGCAGGGAATGCGAAAAGCTTCCACCGTGGAATGCAGAAGTGTGATAACAAGCATCAGGACCGGGGTCAGGACGTTGAAAACATACAATGCGGCGGTCAGCGCCACCAGGAGTCCGCGGGTAATGTCGCTTATGACCATGGTCCACTTTTTGTCCATATGCTCTGCAAGCGCTCCTGCAAAGGGGCCGAGCACAACGGTAGGCAGCATGTTCACACCGAAGATGACGGCGGACCATGCCGCGCTGCCGCTCAATTCGTACACCAGCCAGGTGAAGGCAATGGCATCGATAGAATCGCCGAACCGGTTGATCACGTTTGCGGCAATGAGCTTCGTGTATTGTTTGTGGCGCAGAATGGCGCGGTATCCGCCAAGATTATTAGACATGCGTCGTACACTCCTTTGATGGCGATGAAATAATTACGCCCACAGTATACCAGAAGTTAGACGGATGTCAATAGGATGTTCGATTGAAATCTAATTGAAGATCGATGCAGGATCATATGGCTAAAACGCATGTCAAATCGCTTGTCAGGCAAAGGTCCTGCCGGTGCAATGAAAAGCCCCGGCGAAACCGCCGGGGCAGGAGTTTGTTTGTATTCATGAGGGATTGAGCGAATCGCGACGGACCGCTGCGCTTATTGTGCAACCTTGTCCAGGATGGCCAGCGTTACATCAAAGTCCATGTATTCGCCCTTGGGAATCTCATCGACGGTACCGAAATTCTGGATGCCTGGCACACGGTAAACCTTGACCTTGACCACGTCACCCTCCTTCTTTGTAGAGAGGTAAGTGATCATTTCATCGGTGGTGATCATGCGCTGACCGTCGATTTCCACAATGATATCATTTGTCTGAATGCCGGCATTCTTGGCGGGGGAATTGTCCTCGACGTTGCTTACATATACGCCTGCGGGGAGCTTTCCGGCGGCAACGGCAGAGTTGTTGTTTTGATCAATGCCGGCGACCGTTACGCCCAAGCGGGGCCTGGGATTTTCGGAGACGGGGTTGGAACCGCTTTGATTGCCCTTGGCCTTGCCGGAAAGTACGTTTTCAATCAAGGGCTTGGCAGCATTGATGGGGATGCACATTCCGATGCCTTCCACAGAAGTGCCGCTGAAAAGATTGCCGGAATATTTCAGGGTGGGGATGCCCATCAGCTCGCCCAGCACGTTGAACATACCGCCGCCGCTGTTGCCGCTGTTGATGGCGGCATCCACCTGGATCATGGTATTGGTGTTACGGATGCCGTATGCATCGGTGCTGTTGGAAGATACCTGCCGGTTCAGTGCGGATACGATGCCCACTGTGGTGGTGCCGGCAAGTTCGGTGCCAAGGGGATTGCCAATGGCAATTGCCCAGTCGCCTACCTGCAATGTATCGCTGTCGCCCAGGGAAACGGGATTCAGCTTCAGGTCTTTTGCCAGGACGATGGCGATATCCAGGTTTTCATCGTAGGCGATCACCTCAGCGTCATAAGTCTGCTGGGGGGTGGTGATCTTTACACTTGTGCTGCCTTCCACCACGTGGTAGTTGGTAAGCACATAGCCATCGGCGCTGATAACCACGCCGCTGCCGGTAGCCTGCAGCGTTTCTTGATTTCCGCCGTTACCGCCATTTCCGCCATTTTGATCCTGCCCGGGGAAGTTGAAGTCAAATCCGCCGAAACGGCCAAACCCGCCGTAGTTGTAGGTCGTGTAGTTGCTGACGCCGACCACGCTGTCACGTACTGCCGCGATGGCCGCGGTGAAGGGGCTGGTGACGGTGCCTTCGATCTTGGTAGCCAGCCTTTGCTGTTCCGCGCTGGCGTTGCCGCCGCTGGCAGCAAGGAGTGTAAGACTTGCGCCCGCCATGGTAAATACCAAGGCTACGGCAATATACCCTAACAGATGTTTTTTAAGATGGTTTCTCATTCTCAATATCCCTCCTTTGGTGGATTCGAGAGTAGTATAAGCAAGATTTTTGACCTGATAATGAACGCTTTATGAATATTTTTTGGAAAATTGTTAAGGATTTTTTTCCCGCTCCAGCGTGTATAGCGCCAGGGCGCATTCCAGACGCTTGCGCTCCATTTGACACTCCAAATCGTATGGTTTACCAATGTCGCCGTGAAACATGTGGGCGTTTGCGGCGCAGCCGCCGGAGCAGAAGAAACGCGCCCAGCAGCTTCGGCAATCTTCCTTGGAAAGCACGTTGTTGGCTGCAAATTTCTGCTGGATGGATGAATCGAAGGAACCGTCAAGCACCGAGCCCATTTTAAACCCTTCACGGCCTACAAACTGATGGCAGGGGTAGATGTCGCCTTCCGGCGTGACGGCCACGTATTCATTGCCTGCGCCGCAGCCGGTAAGGCGTTTGCGAAGGCAAGGGCCGCCGGTGAGATCGACCATGAAATGAAAGAAGTTGAACCATCGGCCATCCTTGCGGCGCTTTAAATATTCTTTCGCCAATGTTTCGTATTCTTCAAAGATCCGCGGAAGATGTTCCTTTGTAAGCGCGTATTCGCAGGCGGGGTCGGCCACCACTGGCTCGATGGATAACTGTTCAAAACCCGCGTCGGCCAAATGCAGCACATCGCTTGCAAAATCCAGGTTATGGGCGGTGAAGGTGCCCCGGATATAATACTTCTGCTGATCCCGGGATTTTGCCAGGCGCAGCGCGTTAGGGATAATATGGGCATAGCTGCCGCTGCCGTTTGGCGTTGGGCGCATGCGGTCGTGTACCTCGGGCCGCCCGTCGATGGAAAGGACCACGTTATCCATTTCCTTGTTCAGGAAGTCGATGATCTCATCGGAGAGCAGAAGGCCGTTGGTGGTGGTGGTGAACTTGAAGTGCTTGTTGTATTTCTTCTCCAGTTCCCTGCCGTAGGCCACGATCTCCTTGACAGCCTTGAAGTTCATCAGCGGTTCGCCGCCAAAAAAGTCCACCTCCAGGTTGACCCTTTTCCCGCTCATTTTCACAAGCCAGTCAAGGGCTGCCTTGCCTGTTTCCACAGGCAGCATGCACCGGTTGCGGCCGTGGTATTCACCTGCGCCGGCGAAGCAATAGCGGCAGCGCAGGTTGCAGTCGTGAGCGGCATGCAGGCACATGGCCTTGACCACGCCGGGGGAATGAACCTCCACATCGTCATAGTTATCGGGAGCGTTCAACTGGCCCATTTGTTCAAGCTCGTTAAGCTCGCAAAGCACTTCGTCCACTTCTTTGGGATCAAAGCGCTGGGAAAGGGTTCTAACAATCTCATCCCTTGCAAGCGTATCCCACAGCCTGAGGGCTTCATAGGCAAGTTCATCGAGGGCATGAACGGCACCGGAACCCACATCCAGCGCCATAGGCTGGCCTATCGCGGTAAAGGTATGTATCAAGACGGATTCCTCCAGATATAGCTTTTATGAACAACAAGAAGCGGGAGTCCGCCTCCCGCTTGTAAGCAGCCTGTATGTTTTGTTACTTGCCAAAGGCGTGGTTCAATTTTCCCTCGCCGCCGGCCAATACAGCATTGTTTTCCTTGTTGGCGCAGGACTGGTTGGCTACCGTACAGCTCGTTTTGCAGGCGCTCTGGCAGGAAGCCTGGCATTCGCCGCAGCCGCCGTGAACCAATGACTGTTTCAGGCAGTCGCGTTGAATGGTCTTGATATGTTTCATGGGAATCCTCCTCCATCTTGGGTGGTAATGGAGGTATTATACACCGTATTTCCTTTTGTTGCAATCACTTTGCGGCAAGATTGGAAAGAATCATGCCCGTCAGCCCGCCTCCGGCCAGCCCCATGCCCAGATCACCCAGGTAGGATGTGAAGGGAAGGTTCTGCCCGGTGAGCAGAGCGTACAGGGATACGCCCAGGCCCATGTATAGAAGGCCCACCGCCGCGCCGCGGACAAGCCCCTTTTCCCCGCCGCGCCCCACGGCGGAAATGACGCCCACCACAATGGAAACGAGTTTCAGAACCTGGTTAAATACGCGGATGACGCCGTCAGACGGCTTGAGCCACTGCATCAGAAGCGCAAATACCAGTATGCCCGCTGCCGATACCGCCACAGCTACAATCAGGCCCCTTAAAATGCGGCTCCACGCGCCCTGGCTGCGCGCGCGGGCACGCCTGCGGGGCGCGGTTTTCGTCTGGGACATGAAAAAACCTCCCTGTCCTTTTTGCTCAACTGTATGCAGGACAGGGAGGGTTTATGCTTGTTGTTTGACTTACGCAAGCACTTCGGAGTCGTTTTCTACAGAGACTTCTTCCACATTGCGGATGGCCCAGCGGGCAAACACCAGCTTCACGTTATCCTGGCCCACAGACAGGGTGACGGTATCATCCTTGATGGCAACGATGGTACCGTAGATGCCGCCGATGGTGCAGATGCGGTCGGTTACCTTCAGCTGTGCCAGCATTTCCTTGACCTTTTTGTCCTTTTTCCGCTGGGGCCTGATGAGCAGGAAATAGAACACTACAAAGATCAGCGCCATGGGGATGAGCGTGCTCAAAAGATCGGGCACACCGGGGGTGGGGACGGCGGCATTAGGATCTGCAGCAGTGGTTCCGCCGGTGGTGGCGGCATCTGCCAGGGCGGAACTTAAGCCAAATGCCCAGTTGATAAGCGTATTCAGCATGGATTGGGGTCTCCCTTCAACATTATGTCTATGCGATTATAACAAGAAACAGTGCACAGCGCAAGGGATAATTGGACAAAGCAGGAAAGATTTCAGGAAAGCGTCACAAAAGAAACATAAGATTGCTAGAAATTCCGGCTCATGTCGTAATTTGCGAAGAA
>JAEZJP010000173.1 GCA_023415715.1 Bacillota bacterium | reverse complement strand
TCATGGCAACTGTAATCGGCGTCCGCTTCAAAAACGCGGGCAAGCTGTATTTTTTCCACCCAGGCGCCTTATGGCCGTCCGCCGGGGATTACGTGATCGTGGAGACGGCCAGGGGCGTCGAGTTTGGCGAAGTGGTCACCGGCGTGCGGGAGATTGACGACGACCAGATCATTGCCCCTTTAAAACAGGTTATACGCATCGCCTCGGCAGACGACATCCAGCATGCCCAGGAGAATGAAAAGAACGAGCGGGAAGCGTATGCTGTATGCCAGCGCAAGATCACCGAACATAAGCTGGATATGAAGCTGGTGAGTGTGGAATACACCTTCGACAATTCGAAGATATTGTTTTATTTCACTGCAAACGGCCGTGTGGACTTCCGTTCCCTGGTGAAAGACCTGGCTTCCGTTTTTAAGACACGCATCGAGCTTAGGCAAATCGGCGTCAGGGACGAGGCGAAGATGCTGGGCGGACTTGGCCCTTGTGGCCGGCCCATCTGCTGCGGCAGTTTCCTGGGTGATTTTCAGCCCGTGTCCATCAAAATGGCCAAGGAACAGAATCTTTCCCTGAATCCCACCAAAATTTCCGGCGTGTGCGGCCGGTTGATGTGCTGCCTGAAATACGAGCAGGACAACTATGAGCTGACCCGCAAGCGCATGCCCAAGGTGGGCAAGGAAGTCATCGTGCCCGATGGCCGTGGTGTGGTGTGGGATGTGAACGTCATCAAAGAAACGGTTCGCGTCAGGATTCAAAAAGGCGATTCCAGCGAACTGAAGGACTATCCCATGGCGGATGTGCAGCGCGTGGCCCAGCAGGGTCAGGGTGCGCCCGAGTCTGGCCAGGTACCCTCCAGGGATGACAATGATACTGTTCCGGAAACGGAAATGCGCCCGCCCAGGAAGGTACGGTCCGTTAAGCCTACCGAGGATGCGGCGGATGAGAAGAGGCCTGCCTCCGTTTCGCCTTGGCTTGCGGCAGTGGATCATGCCATGCGGGCCGCGAACATTAAGGACGATGATCTGCCGGAGGAATTTCTTGATGGAGCCGGGGAAGATGAGGATTTTACCCTGGCTGAGGAAGAGACGGATGAAAACCCCGACGATCTGTTGAACTTTCCTGACCTGATGGAGGAAGCCCCCGTAACCGGCCCCGTAACCGGCCCCGAAACAGGCAACGAGGAAGATGAACAGCCGTAACAAGCCGTGATGTTGTGTTTACTTTCCGTATTATGGCTTGCATTTACCCCTGCGGCGTGCTATTATAGTCAAGGCAGTTTTGCTGTATCCGGTCATTGATGGCATACAAGGAGGTGAATCCACCATGGCATACAAAATTTCTGATGAATGCATCAGCTGCGGCGCTTGCGAACCCGAATGTCCCGTGCAGGCGATTTCCGAAGGCGAAGGCAAGTATGAAATCGATCCTGAAAAGTGCATCGAATGTGGCGCTTGTGCAGATGTCTGCCCTGTGGGTGCCCCCGCGCAGGAATAAATCACATCTTTTTGAAGCCCTCGTTCCTATGGAGCGGGGGCTTTTTTAATGCTGAAAAATCTATATTTGAGATGGTTTATGCCTAGACGGGACAGCATGATGGCAAATGCATATGGTGCAGGGGAAGCATTTCCAGATTGAAAGGTATGTAAAAACACGTCCGGCAACTTAATTTACAAGCTTTTTTCTAGAGATATGTAGACAGGGTAAGCTTTCTATGTTACAATGCAATAAGTTACAAAAGTATGAAATTTTAATTGCGATTTACTTTTAATGGTTTACACAGGAGGAAGGGCGCAGGCTGCCTAATATGGCCTACCGAAGATGGCCTCCGGGAGGATGAACCGATGACCTATATGAACAAAAGGGGAAAGCTCCGCACTTTGAGCTTTTTTATTTTGATGCCGCTGCTTATATGCCTGCTGGGGAGCGCCGCGGCTAACGATGTGCAGGTTATGTCTGCGCCTTTGGTAACCCTCACTAGTTCCACCAACGGCATGGTGCGTGTGTATCTTTCTTCTATGGGTAACCCCAGCAAGCTGAGCATTACCGTGGCAGGAAGCTACAGTATCAACGGCAGTTCCAGCCAGGCGCTTACAAGTGGTGAAAAGATCACCGTCAATTTCAACAGCAGTACGGGCAAGCTGTCCATCACCCGCAACGGCGTAACTACCGACATGGGCAGCCAGTTTGCGCTGCGCCGCCACAGTACCAACGGCTCTAACGGCCTGGTTATAGCCGAAGCAAAAACCAGTAATCCCTATCCTGGTGATGTGCGCTTTATCGTAGACAAGGTGAGCAGCGGCTACAAGCTATACACCATTGCCTATATTTATATAGAAAATTACCTGTACGGCGTATTGCCATATGAAATGGGCAACAGCGCTCATTTGGAGGCTCTCAAGGCCCAGGCAATCGCCGCCAGAACATATACGCTGAAGGCTATGCAAGGCCGGTCCGGCTCCATATACGACGTGGTGGATACCACCAATGACCAGGTATACAGGGGCACCCCCGGCGGGAATGCCAACTGCAAAGCCGCCGTAGACGGTACAAAGGGCATCGTGGTCATGAACGGCTCCAGTCTGACGGGTACCTATTATACCGCCTCCAACGGCGGGCAAACGGAATCAAGCAAAAACATATGGGGCGGCTCAGGCTACAGTTATTTGAAAGTCAAGGACGATCCCTTTGACCTTGCCAACCCCGACTCCAATAAGAAGACCGCCACCATCTATGGCGACGGCCAGAGCGGCAGCCAAAACGCTTCCCTGAAGGCGCTGCTAAACGCCAAGGCCGCTTCCGCGGTGCAGGGCATGGGGTATAACGGCAGCGCATCCGTGGTGACTGTAACAAAAATCAGCAATATCACGCCACATACGCCAAAGTATTCCGACCCCAGCCGCCTGTACACGAAAATGGACTTCGCCCTCACCGTGCGCACCAAGAACAGCAGCGGCGCCACCGTGGAGGTTCCGGCCACCGTAACCTGCGAAATCTTCGGTGATCTGGAAGGCATGCTGAATATGAGCATCTCTTCCTCCCAAAATGAACTTTGGACAGTCACCAAATCAGGAAGCAACTTTATATTAAACGCCCGGCGCTACGGCCACGGCGTGGGCTTGAGCCAGCGCGGCGCCATGCAAATGGGGCGGTTGGGCTATACGTATGACCAGATTGTGGGCTTCTATTATGAAGGCTGCAAGCGGGTGCAGCACAATTTCACTAATACAATATTGAGCCCCATCGTATCAGGCCAGGATTCCCAGGAGGAAACGACGGTGGAAAATCCCGCGGATATCGAGGGCACCGACGCGCCTGCTTCCGCCATTGTGCAATTGGTAAGCTCGTCCGACCTGCTGGGCATACGCAAGCAGCCCAGCGCTACTGCCGCCATTATAGGAACGGTGCCCCACGGCGTACCGGTGAAGGTATGGGCTGTGAAGGATGGCTGGGCCTTTATACAGTACGGCAATATCAGCGGCTATGTGCAGACCAGCGCTTTGTCCATTACCGGCACACCGCCGGCTACCACCGACAAGACGCCTACCGAAATTACCGAATATGCCACCGTTACGGCCTCCCAATACCTGAACCTCAGGGCGCAGGGGAATGCTACTGCCAGCATCGTTGGCACAGCGCCCACAGGGGCCGTTCTGTCGGTATTCAGCAAAACAAGCCAATGGGCTTATGTTCAGTACGGGGC
>JAEZJP010000093.1 GCA_023415715.1 Bacillota bacterium | reverse complement strand
TGGAAAAGGCCACGCCGCCGGCAAGAGAGTCGTTTTGCTTCATGGGCATACACCCTTTTTTGGTTTTACAGGCAAACATCATATAGCCTGTAGTTTATTGTATGATTGGGGCAGGTAAGAGTGACGCGGCAAAGAAGCACCGAGAAACGGATATCTTTCGTGGTGATGTATGCATTCAAAACGCAAAAAATTGAAAATCCAGCCTTATTGGCTGGATTTTGCATGTAGATGAAAAATACGAAATCATGTATTTGCAGAAACAGAAGCCTTTGATGCGCTTTGTTCTTTTTTGCCGAACACCATGGTGATATGGTCTTGGGAAAAGCCCCATTTCTTTGTGAGGACACTGACCAGGGGAACGATTACCAACCCGGCCACCATGGCCGATGCACCGCTTACGGGGGATAAGGCGAAATTACCGCTGATTATCGGAGGCAGCAGGGAAATCAGCACGCCGCACAGGACACCGGCATAGACACCGGCCTTCGTAACGCCCTTCCACAGCAGGCCGTAAAGGAACGGTGCAAGAAATGCGCCTGCGATCGTGCCCCAGGACAGAGACATGAGGGAAATAATGGGCGTACCCTGCATGAGAAAGTTCACTGCTAGGGAGAAGAGGATGAACACCACACATAAAAGCCGCATGGTAAGCGTGGTGCGTTTGGCACTCATTTTGGGGAAAAGAGAGCCCAATAGGTCAATGGACAGCACGGAGGAAGAGGAGAGCACCAGCGCCGTCAGCGTGGAAATGCTGGCGGAAAGCAAAAGCACCACGATCAGCCCAAGGAGGGCGTCGGGGATGCCTACCACCGTTTGATCGGTAAGCATGGTGGGCATAATGGCATCCTTCACCATGGTACCGTTGTTTACGAGGGAATGAAGCGTTTGGCCCGCATCATTCGTGATCTTGCTGAGCACCACCCGGCCGAAGCTGCCTGCAAAGTACGCTCCGCCTGCGATGATGATGCAAAAGAGGGTCGAAATGACTGTTGCACGGCGTATGGCGGCTGTCTCGCGTATGGCGAAAAACTTGTGGATCATATGAGGCATGCCAAGCACCCCAAGTGAGGTGAGCACTACATTGGAAAAGAGGAAGAGCTCTTTTCCTTTGGGCGGGAACAGGGAATTGTAGCCGGGGCCGCCTACTAAGTCGGTACCTAGCTGCGCAAGGCCCGCTGCGGCCCCGCCGGCGCCCTTTAAAATATAAAAAATCACGGCGGAGATCCCAAAGAGCATTATGATCCCCTGAATGAAGTCCGTAACAGCGGTAGCTTTATAGCCGCCAAGGAAAAGGTAAACAGAGGACAAAACCGCGATACCGATCACGCACCAGGTGTAGTCAAATCCCATGGCCATCTGGAACATCCGGCCAAGCCCCTTGTACACCGATGCGGAGTACGGAAGAAGGAATATGAAGATGATCAAAGAGGACAGCACCTTCAGCGTTTTGGACTGATACCGCTTTTCAAAGAAGCTGGGCAAGGTGGCCACATTCAGCCTCTCACCCATCTGCCGTGCTGGCTTTGCCAGCAGCGACCAGGCCAGCAATCCCCCGATAAGGGCATTGCCGATGCCTGCCCAAATGGCTGAAAAGCCTGCGTCCCATCCCACCGAGCCGGCATAGCCGATGATGATGACAGCAGAAAAATAGGCGGTCCCATAGGACAAAGCGCTCATCCATGGGCCGACATTTCTTCCTCCCAACAGAAATTCGTTGAGGGAGATTGTTTTTCGGGCGGTGAAAAAGATGACGGCGACCATCATCAGGGCATAGAGAACCAGAACTGCAATCTTCAATTGGGACACCCACCTTCCATACTACTTGTTCCCTGCACATGGGGAACGCCTTCAATGCAAATTATACAGAAATAAATGAAAACTTCAAGAATTTCTTTTTGGTCTTTAAATATGAAAGAAATGATTTGGTATTTTCCCGAAAGCATGATTTTCGTGCTCAGCCCATAGGCTTTATAAGCATGGAAGCATATGTGCACATGCATCAGATTGGGAGGGCAGCGCATGAAGTGGCGGGAAAAGGCGGCGGACATGAGCGGCATTCCCGAGGATGTGCTCATGGGCTGGCCCAAATTGATATGGTACGGCCGGCGGAGGCTGATTGTGGAGCAGCATCAGGGTATATTGGCCTATCAGGAGGGGACAATCCGGCTTCGAACTTCCTGCGGTATTCTGACAATAGAGGGTACAGAACTTCAGATTACGCATTACGGGCCCATGGACGCGGTTGTGACCGGCAATATAGCCTTCATTGGGTATGAGCCTCGGAGGGAGGAAAAAAAGCCGTGATGGATATAGCCAAGCAGCTCTTTTTGGTTTCCTTCCGCGTGGAGGGGCTCAGCCTGGAGCGGCTTTTGAATCTTGCCGGCGAGCAAAACATCATGCTGCATGATCTCAAGCGCAGCGGCCTCAAAGCCGTAGAAGGCGTGTGCGTGGAATCAGACTATGCAAAGCTTTCTGAATTGGCGGAAAAGCGTGGTTGGAAGCTGACACGGCTTAAGCACAAAAGGCTTTCTGCAGTGCGCAATTGGCTAAAAAAGCGGCTGGCAGTGGCAATAGGGCTTGTGCTGTGCCTTTCGCTTGCCATCGTTTCCATGCAATTCATATGGCGCATTGATATTCTGGATGCGGGACCCTATGAAAGCGAAGTACGGCTGTATATGAAGGAGCAGAACATCCACCCGGGAATATGGAAACGGAACGTTTCCCTTCAGGAATTGACAAGCAGACTGGAATGGCGCATGCCAAAGGTGGCCTGGGTGCAATCCTACTATAGGGGTGCTGCGCTAGTCATCCGCTGCGTATTGGGTGTGCCTCCGCCGGGAGTGGAGACAGAGGGTGGCCCTGGGGACGTGGTGGCGCAACGGGACGGTATTCTCGTATCATTGCTGCCGCTGGCCGGAACGCCTATGTGCAAACCCGGGGAAATGGTGCGGGCCGGGCAGGTGCTCATCTCCGGCTGGGAACGGGGTACCGGAGAGGAAAAAATACCGGTGAAGGCCCGGGGAATCGCCATGGCCAGGGGTTGGGTGGGAACGAAAGTGCGCATCCCCCTGGATGAGGTTCACAGCGAACCCACAGGCCGCGCTTACGTCAGCCAGGTAGTACAAACGCCATATTTTCAGGTGGGTACATTGGATACGCCGGAGTTTTTGCAGTCCGACCGAACGGTGGAAATGTTGCCCATCGGCGGGGTGTGGTGGCCGGTTTATTTGCGCCGCGAAACGTTTGAGGAGGTGGCTTTGACCAAAGTTCCCAGGGATGAGGCGGAGGTGAAAGCGGAGGCAGGGCTCGCAGCGCTTCGCGAGCTTTCGCAAAAACTGGGCGCAGGTCATGAACCAGTTGACAAATGGGTAGATTATTGTATGATAGAAGGAAGGATGCTGGAAGCCACTGCCATAGCGGAAATACTGGCGGACATTGCGCTTCCCAAGCCTTGGGAGGCCGGCGCAATACCATAAAAGCGCCTGCATCCGAAAGAATGGAGGAACTTTTTTTGCCCCCAGCCAGGCAGGTTATGCTTTCGGTGGATACACTGGATGATTATATGTCGCTTTTTGGCACAAACGATCAGAACATCGCGCTTATCGAAACAGAGACGGGCGTCTCCATTTCCCTTCGCGGTACGGAACTGTGCATTACGGGCGATCCCGCTCAAACGGAGCTTGCCCAGATGGTCATTATGAAGCTGTTGGACATGCTTCGCAACCATGAGATCGTAGACCGCTCCCGCATCCGTTATGCCATCGCTTTGGCCCGGGACGGGAAGGTGGACATGATCGATGAAATATTGAAAGATGTTGTGGCCATTACCCATAGGGGAAAGCAGATCAAGTGCAAAACGCTTGGCCAGCGGGAATATGTGCGCATGGTGCGGGAAAATGTGCTCACCTTTGCCGTGGGCCCAGCCGGCACGGGGAAAACATATCTGGCTATGGCGCTGGCGGTGGTGGCGCTTAGAAACAAGGATATAGAACGCATTGTGCTTACCCGCCCGGCTGTGGAGGCAGGGGAAAAGCTTGGCTTTTTGCCCGGCGATCTCAACCAGAAGGTGGACCCTTATCTTAGGCCGCTGTATGACGCGCTGTACGACCTGATGGGCGTGGACTCCTATCAAAAGCTGGTGGAGCGGGGCGTGGTGGAAGTGGCGCCCCTGGCTTATATGCGGGGCCGCACACTCAGCGATTCCTTCATCATCCTGGATGAGGCGCAGAATACCACCTCCGAACAAATGAAGATGTTTCTGACGCGTATGGGGTTCAATTCCAAAGTTGTTGTCACGGGTGATATCACCCAAACCGACTTGCCCTTTGGCAAGCGCTCCGGCCTTATCGAGGCTCTGGAGGTGCTTGAGAACACGCCTGGGATCGGCATTGCACGGCTTGATTACCACGATGTGGTGCGCCATGATCTTGTACAAGCCATCGTTCAGGCGTATGATGCATATGAAAAGCGGGGGAAGGAGAAGTAAACCATGATGGCCAAGCGGCAGAAGGGCCGGAAAAACAGGGAGCGCATCAGCCTGAAAGGAGTTCTGGCAGCCGTCAGGACCGAGCGGGCGAAATGCGCTTTTGTGGCCATACTGGGTACGGTCGCACTAGCGGTTCTGTTCGGCGCCGCCATCGCGCCTGAACGCTATAACCTGAAGGTGGGTTCCATTGCCTTTAAAACGATCACCGCTTCCAAGGATGTGTTGGATGAGACCACCACTGCCCGACGCAGGGAGGAAGCTGCCAAACAGGTGGAGCCTTCCTATCATCCCAAGGATGGCGTCACGGACACGGTAATGAGCGATTTGAGAACCGTGTTCGAGGAATTGCGAAGGGTGCAGCAATATGGCCAGACGCTGGTTTCCGATACGACCCAGCTGCCCGAAGAGGATTCAAATGTAGCATCCCGCCACTATACGCAGGGCGAATTAGACTATGCCAGAGACATGCTTACCACCATCACCCTGTCGGATTATCAGGTGGCTACACTTTTGCAAACGTCTGCAGATGAGCTGGAACAGGCTTATAATGATGTTTCTGCCGCCGTTCGAAACACGATGAATACAACTGTCCGTGAGGGGCAGATCAACGAATCCATTTCCAACATTTTGCAGATCGTGGGCTACAAGACGGATACCAGCCTTTTGCAGAATGTGATTTCACCCGTTCTGCGCAGGGTGATACAGCCCAACATGGTTATCGACCAGGAGGCTACGGCCATCGCCCAGGAAAACGCGCGCAAGGCTGTGGAACCTGTTATGTACAACCAGGGGCAGAACATTGTGGTGGCCGGGGAACGGGTGAGCGCTAATCAGTTGGAAATGCTGCGCACCTTAGGTCTTTTGGATGACAACAGCGTGGATGTGCCCATGTATTTTGGCGCCACGTTACTGATCGTGGCGGTCATGCTTTTAACGCTTGTCCTTTTGACGCTGATGAACAACTCCCTGATGCAGGATTTTCGTAAAATGGTGGTGTTCATGCTGATCTTGAACCTCACGCTTGCGATTAGCATCGTATTCGTGAAGGTCATGAAGGTGAATGTCTATCTGTCGCCGGTAATCCTGGGTGCGCTGCTTTTAACCGGGCTTCTGGGCCCCCTGGCCGGTATCGCCGGGAACCTGGCGCTGTCTGTGATCATAAGCGCTTTGTCGGCCGGTGGGAACAACGAATACAGTGCCGTAATGATCCACATGCTGCTTAGCAATGTGGTGGGCGGCACCGTGGCGGTAATGGCGCTTCGGGGCAAATCCCACAGGGCGCAGGCGCTTTTATGCGGTATTTACGCGGCGCTGTCCAGCCTGGTGGTCATGACGGCGGTGGGCCTGATGACCAACAACGATGCGCAGGCCGTTTTCACAAACGCGCTGTGGAGCATGGGCGGTGCGGTGATTGCGGCACTCTTGTGCATGGGATTTCAGCCGCTTTTGGAGATCGTTTTCAATCTGGCCACGCCCAGCAAATTGATGGAGCTTGCCAATCCCAATCAGCCTCTTTTGCGCAGGCTGCTTATTGAAGCGCCGGGCACCTACCATCATTCCATCATCGTAGCCAACCTGTCGGAGGCCGCGGCGGAGGCCATCGGTGCCAATCCCCTTCTTGCCCGGGTCGGCTCCTACTTCCACGACGTGGGCAAACTCAAGCGCCCCCTGTATTTTAAGGAAAACCAAATGGGGGATAATCCCCATGATCATACGGACCCATATGTTTCCTCGGCCATCGTTACCGCCCATGCCAGGGACGGGCTTCAAATGGCCAAAAAGTACCGTCTGCCTGTGGAGATTGAAAAGATCATCATGGAGCATCACGGGGACACGCCGGTGATGTACTTTTACCACAAGGCGCTCCAGCAGGCGGGCGGAAACCCTGTGGATATTCTGGACTTCCGCTATGACGGAACACGCCCTAGCATGAAGGAAAGCGCCATCGTCATGCTGGCCGATACCATCGAGGCCGCCGTGCGCTCCATGCCTGATCCGACGCCGCAGCGTATTGAGGAATTTATTGAGCAGTTGGTAAGGGGCAAGCTGGAGGACGGGCAGCTGAGCGATTCGCCGCTGACGCTGCGGGATATTGACAAGATATGCGATGCTTTTACTACCGTGCTCATAGGCGTATTCCATGAGCGCATTGAATACCCAGCGGTGGAAATTCAGAAAAAGGAGCCGCCGGAACCCGCCCGCCTGATGGAGGCGGAACAGACGCCCGCTCCGCCTGCCGAAAATGAGGCAGTGGAGATAGCGGCACCTGAAAAAGAGGAGACTCCTCCTGAGATTGCGCAGGAAGTCGGCAAGGAGCCGGATAATGCGCCAGGGGAAAAGGAAGACTTGGAGGAATAGGTTTGACTTTGCACTGGACGATACACGCAGCCGATATGCCCCGACACTTACCGAACCTGATGCAGACGGCGGCGGATTGTGCCCTCATAGCGGAAGGCATAACCATACCATGCGGCATTGGCGTAATGATGACGGACGATCAGGAGATTCAAATATTCAACCGGGAAAACAGGAATATCGATGCGGCTACGGATGTCTTGTCCTTCCCGACGGTAAATTACAAACAAGGCAAAACAGCCGGCCGGTCCGAGTTTCTATTGAAAAAGGAATATGACAGCGAACTGAACGTGTGCTTCCTGGGTGATGTGATCCTTTCCGTGGATCATGTCAAAGCCCAGGCTGCGGAATATGGCCACAGCGAGGAGCGGGAAGCTGCGTATTTATTGGTACATGGTATATGCCACCTGATGGGGTATGACCATATTACAAAGGAAGAGCAGGCGGCGATGCGCGCCATGGAGGAAAAGGCTTTAGCTATGATGAACATGGGCAGAAATGAGATAACGGATCGGGTTTCTGATGAAACACTATTGGAATTGGCACGGAAGGCCATGGAACGAAGCTACGCGCCGTATTCCAGGTTTCAGGTGGGGGCGTGTGTGCTCTGCGCCGACGGCCGCTTGTTTACGGGCTGCAATGTGGAGAATGCTTCTTTCGGCCTGACCAACTGTGCGGAACGTACGGCCATTTTCAAGGCGGTGAGCGAAGGCGCCACAGAATTTATTGCCATCGCAATCGCCGCTAGCGGCGCAGCGCCCTGGCCCTGCGGTGCCTGTCGGCAGGTACTCAATGAGTTTGCACCGGATATCAGGGTTCTGGTCACATGGGATGATCATCTTTCGGCTTGTGCTAACTTGACCGAACTATTGCCACACGGCTTCGGGCCAAAGGAACTGCCCAAGGATTAATAGGAGGGAGTCGGTGTTTTATGGAGAACAAGAAAAGCTTCCATTCCGGCTTTGTGGCCATCATCGGGCGGCCCAATGTGGGAAAGTCCACCCTCATGAACGCTTTCGTGGGAGAAAAGGTGGCCATCGTTTCCAACCGCCCGCAAACCACCCGCAACCGTATCATGGGCGTGATGACCAGGGAAGACTGGCAGATCGTTTTCCTGGATACCCCCGGCCTGCATACCCCCAGAACGAAGCTGGGGGAATATATGGTACAGTCGGCCAAGGATGCCATGGAAGGCATGGATGTGCTTTTGGTTTTGGTGGACGCCACGGCGGTTGGCTTAAAGGACAGGGAAGTGGTTGCCACGCTGAGCGGTAAAAAGGTGCCCAAGGTGCTGGCGCTTAACAAAATCGATCTGATCCCCAAGGAAAACCTGCTGGCGCTGATGGCATCCTTTTCCCAGGTTGGATACGATGCCATCGTGCCCATCAGCGCGAAAAAAGAGGATGGGTTGGAGGAACTGAAAAAGGTGCTGGTGGGTTACCTTTCGGAAGGACCCAAATACTTCCCCGACGATATGATGACCGATCAGCCGGAGCGTCTGATCTGCGGGGAGCTTATACGGGAAAAGGCGCTTAAGCACCTGAAGGAAGAAGTGCCCCACGGTGTCGGCGTGGAAATGATGGCCATGAACAAACTCAACGATAATTTCATGGAGATTCATGCCACCATCTATTGCGAGCGGGATGCCCACAAGGGCATCATCATTGGCAAGCATGGCTCCATGCTTCAAAGGATCGGCCAGGAAGCCCGCATGGACATAGAAAAACTGCTGGGCATGCATGTAAATCTGGAACTATGGGTAAAGGTAAGGCCTGACTGGCGCAACCGGATGGATGATTTGCGCACGCTTGGCTACGAGTAAGACGGCGCTTGCTCAAGCGGGGAAAGAGACAGCTCTTTCTCCGCTTCAATGTTTTTTGGGTAGCTTTTGAGAAATGTAAATTAATTTCCAAATTGTCTTTCTCCTGACTGCTTTATGCTATAATGCAATAAGTGATAAAACTGGAAAAAACTGAATTATGCACGCGCTGACCTATGGCATAGAGAGGATTTTGAAGATGAAGAAGATAGTAGGCTTAATTGCTGTAATAGTTTTCATTCTTTCTGTGGTTCAGGTTGTATACGCGGAAGGGGTACCGACAACCATTCAGAATAAAGAGAAACGAGGTATTGAGGTCAAGGGGCTGGGCCAAGATGGAAATTTCCCAACAAATCCTGAAATTGACGGTCAAAGCCCCGTTACCGGCATGCCATGGGCCGGAAAGTACCTGCCCATGCTGGTACAGATAGATAATACTTCCGGCGGTGTCGGGAACTTGGCACAATGGGGTGTGGATCAGGCAGATATGATCTATGAAACACCCTTGCATCAAGGCGGGTATACGGGCCTTACTTTTTTGTTCAGCGATGTGATTCCGCAAAGCGCCGGCCCAATCCGCTCCGCCCGCATAACGCAAGCAGAATTGCGGGAAGAGTGGGATGGAGGATTTGTCTTCTATGGTGGTCAGGAAAATGAAGGGACCAGTGTAAATGCCCTGTTCCAAAAAACTGGGGCCAGCCAAAAGGGCGTGCTCTTCAGCGGCATCGTTGGTAGCAACAAGCCTTGGAAGAAGTATTATACGCGCATCGGCAATCTGCGCCCTCCCCATAATGTGGATGCTGATGTAAAGGCCATGCTGGCATTGATCCCCGCTGATTTTCAGGCTCCCTCCAGGCCATATTTATTCACAGATGAACTTCCAAAGGCAGGGGAGCGTGCGGCGAATATTTCTATCAAGCAAAAGAACGCTGATTACTCGTCTTCTTTCACCTATGATTCCGGTAAAAATGTTTACCTGCGCAGCGTGCATGGCGAAAAGTATGTTGACAGGAATACACTTAAGCAGCCTTCCTTTGCAAATCTCATAATCCAACGCACAACACTGACTTTTTATGGAAATGATGGCGCCCGGCCTGTGACAGTCAATATAGGATCCGGGAATGCAGATATTTTTATGGGTGGACGGTACATACCGGGCTGTTGGATGCGTACAGGCATGAATCAGCGCACCGTTTTCTTTGACCAGGAGGGCAATGAACTGAAATTTCAACGCGGCAAGACTTTCATAAGCATTGTGGATGACAGTGTTCCTGTATCTTACACTGGTGATTGATGCCTCAAGGTTTCGAGTCACAATCTGGCTTCATATCTTTGGGTTATCGCCAGCGCTTCGTGCGATAACCCTTTTTTGTGTAAAAAACCCGAACAATCGATCTAAAAAATGCTGGCAATATTCGCCTTCGTATGATATAATCAAAAAAGTGTCTGGAATTTACAGCGCGGGAGTGTTGTGTCCATGGATCGGGTACGTAGGAACGAGCGGATGGCGGCCATGATGAA
>JAEZJP010000340.1 GCA_023415715.1 Bacillota bacterium | reverse complement strand
GGCCCTTCAATGTGCAGTTTATTGTGGACGACCAGGAAAAGGTGTTTGTAATCGAGGTAAACCCCAGGTCTTCCCGTACGGTGCCGTTCATCTCCAAGGCTACGGGAGTGCGCTTGGCCAATATCGCCACCAAGATCGCTCTGGGACAGAGCATTTTAGCGCAGGGATATGCGACCGGCGTCGCACCGGAACGCAAGCGCTGGTACGTGAAAGCACCGGTGTTCTCCTTCAGCAAGCTCCGGGGTGCGGATGCGTACCTTTCCCCGGAAATGAAATCCACGGGCGAGGCCATCGGCTACGACGATACGCTGAACCGGGCGCTGTATAAGGCGCTGCAGGCAGCCAACATGCGGGTTGTCAACTATGGCACGGTGTTGGCCACTATCGCCGACGAGGATAAAAAGCATGCGCTGCCGCTCATCCGGCGGTTTTACGACCTGGGCTTCAACATTGAAGCAACGGCAGGCACTGCGGCGTTCCTGAAAGAAAACGGAATCCGAACCCGCAAACGCAAAAAGATCAGCGAAGGCAGCTATGAAATTCAGGAATCCTTAAAGCTTGGGTATGTGGCTTATGTCATCAACACCATCAGCGAACAGGCGGGGGATAACCACCGCCGGGATGGTTTCCTGATCCGCCGCTGGGCGGTGGAAAACAATGTAACGGTATTTACCTCCCTGGACACAGTGAAGGTATTGCTGGACGTGCTGGAGGAGATTACGCTTAAGGTATCCACCATTGATAGTGAGGAGTAATATATGATCACGCAAGGCATTTTTGAGGTTGCGGAAAACAGGCCCATCGCCCGGGATGTGTGGGAAATCACGCTTCTGGGGGATACTTCCGCGATCAAGCACCCCGGTCAGTTTGCAAACGTGCATCTGGACGGGCTGTTTTTGCGCCGGCCCATCAGCGTATGCACCTGGAATGACGAGTCTATGAAGCTGATTTACAAAGTTATGGGAAAAGGCACCGCCTGCCTGTCCCAGCTAAATAAGGGCGACAAACTGGATATGCTGACGGGCCTTGGCAACGGTTTTACAGCAGCCAGCGCCCACGGAAAAAGTATTGCGATTATCGGCGGCGGCGTAGGCGTGCCGCCGCTATATGGCCTCATGCAGCAATTGACAGGTGAGAATGTACATTGCGTGCTGGGTTTCAATACTGCTTCGGACGTGTTTTATGTGAAGGAGTTTGAGGATCTGGGAGCTAAGGTGACCGTTACCACGGTGGACGGAAGCTTTGGCATGAAGGGCTTTGTCACCGACGCGCTCAAACAGATGGAATATGACTATTACTTTGCCTGCGGGCCCATGCCTATGCTCAAGGCAGTGCATACCTTAGGCAAGGAAGGGCAGTTGTCCTTGGAGGCACGTATGGGCTGCGGATTTGGCGTGTGCATGAGCTGCTCCTGCCAGATGCAGACCGGCATGAAGCGCATCTGTCTGGAAGGCCCGGTTTTTACAAGCCAGGAGGTAAAGCTATGAGCGATCTTGCAGTGAAGCTTGCGGGTTTAACGCTTCAAAACCCCGTTATCCCTGCCAGCGGCACCTTTGCTTTCGGCTATGAGATGACAAGGTTTTACGACATCAACGTGCTGGGCGGTATCGCCATCAAGGCCGCCACGCTGGAGCCCCGCTGCGGCAATCCCCTGCCCAGGGTGGCTGAGTGTAAAAATGGCATGCTCAACGCCATAGGCTTGCAAAACCCCGGCGTGAAGGGAATCATGGAGCATGAACTGCCAAGGCTTAGGCGCCTGTACAAAGGCGTTGTAATTGCCAATGTGGCCGGATTTTCCCTGGAGGAATACGTGGCGGTAGCCTCAGCTTTGGATCAGCAGGAGGGCGTCGATATATTGGAAGTGAACGTCTCCTGTCCTAACGTGCAGCACGGCGGCATGGCCTTTGGCGTGACGCCGGAAGGTGCGGCGGCGGTATGCAAGGCGGTGAAAAACGCCTGCCACAAGCCCGTGTTCATGAAGCTTTCGCCCAACGTGACGGATATCGGGGAGATAGCAAGGGCCTGCGAAGACGCGGGGGCAGACGGCCTGACCATGATCAACACGCTGCTGGGCATGGTGATCGACACGCGCACGGGCCGGCCCATTGTATCCACCAAGATGGCAGGCTTCTCCGGCCCTGCCATTAAGCCGGTGGCGCTGCGCATGGTCTACCAGGCATACGAGTGTGTCAAAATTCCCATCATTGGCGTGGGCGGCATCACCTGTGCCGACGATGTGATCGAAATGATGTCGGTTGGGGCATCCGCCGTGCAGGTTGGCTCCCAGACGCTGGTGGATCCATGGGCCTGCAAGAAGATCATTGAGGAATTGCCGGAAAAAATGGACAGGTACGGTATCCAAAGCCTGTCCGGCATTATAGGGAGGTCTCACCAATGAGGAATGTTATCATCGCCTGCGATTTTCAAAACCGGGTAGAGACTATGGCTTTCCTTGCACGCTTTGATAGCGAAAAGCCGTATTTGAAGATTGGCATGGAACTCTTCTATGGCGAAGGGCCGGACATTGTGCGGGAAATCAAAAGCGCCGGCTTTTCCGTATTCCTGGACTTGAAGCTTCATGATATTCCCAATACTGTGAAAAAAGCCATGGCTAATGTGGCCCGCTTAGGAATAGATATGGTGAATGTTCACGCGGCAGGGACCATAGCCATGATGGAAGCGGCAAGGGAAGGGCTGCTGATCGGGGCTCTGCCCGGAAAGAAGATCGATCTGATCGCCGTGACCCAGCTTACAAGCACCTCCCAGGAAGTGATGCAGCGGGAACTGCTCATTCATGAGAATCTGGAGGATACAGTTTCAAGGTACGCGCAAAACGCAAAAAAGGCAGGGCTAGACGGGGTGGTCTGCTCGCCTTTGGAAGTCCGTTTGGTGAAGACGGCCTGCGGGGAAGGTTTTTTGACTGTGACACCCGGTATACGCTATCCCGAGGGCAGCGTGGACGATCAGAAGCGTGTCACCACGCCTCAAAAAGCCCGGGAACTGGGCTCCGATTTTATCGTGGTTGGCCGTCCGATTACTGCGGCCAGTGACCCCAAGGCCGCATGGCTGCAAGTGAAATCCGATTTTCTGGAATGAGAAAGGATGAATCTAATGAAAAAGAAGATTGCCAGGCTGCTGCTCAAAATCGAGGCCGTGTTCCTTCGCCCGGAAGATCCTTTCACCTGGGCTAGCGGAATTAAGTCGCCCATCTATTGTGACAACAGGTTGATCCTTTCCTATCCCGATGCGCGAAAACAGGTAGAGGCTGGCTTGGCAAGCCTGATCCGCAAGCACTATCCTGAATGTGAGCTTGTGGCGGGCACATCCACCGCGGGCATACCCCACGCGGCACTGGTGGCCGATATTCTGGAATTGCCCATGGCATACGTCCGCGGTTCCGCCAAGGATCATGGCCGCAACAACCGCATAGAAGGCAAGGTGACCATGGGCCAAAAGGTGGTAGTGGTGGAGGACCTCATATCTACCGCCGGGTCTGTGGTGGAGGTGGTGGAGGCGCTTCGGGAAGTAGGGGCACAGGTGCTTGGCATTGTTTCCATCTTCACCTACGGCATGCAAAAGGGAAGCGACAGGCTGCGGGAAGCTGTGGTGGAAAATCAATCCCTCACCAACTTCACAACCCTTGTAAAAGTGGCTGCGGAGGAGGGCTATATTTCCGAAAAGGATATTGCCAGGCTGGAAGCGTTTCAGAAAAATCCTTCCGACGAAAGCTGGATAACGATGTAGCAAATAGAATACAAATCTGCCAAGGCTTCCCCTTTAGTAAACGCTGATTAAAGCTCCAACGTGTCATTCTGAGGGAGCGAAGCGACCGAAGAATCTTTATACCGCAAGGGGTTCAAGATTCTTGGCTACGCTCAGAATGACATATTTTCGTATAAATCAGCGTTTACTTGAGGCCATTCGCACCGTACTTCGCTTCGCTTGTTCGGTGTTCCGCATTGTCGCTCCGCTCCAATCCTCCATACTCCACCCTCCGGGAAGCATAGTATCAATGACTTATAGCACTTGAAAGCGCGTTGTCGACCGCCTTTTTGATGACCTGGCTGGAATTGGTAGCGCCGGCAACTACATCGACGTCGATGCTTTGCCGCGCGACAATCTCCTGCTCTATGCCCTCTGCGGCTTTCCCGCGTTCATTTTTGTGCTTAAGCAGTTGAATGCCTGTTATCTTTCCGCCTTCTACCTGGACTTCCACCTTTGCGTAAATGTACTGGACGTCGCATTCTCCGATGTAGCTGCCGTCCGGTATATTGGACGCATCCGCATGCTCGATGGTGATATTGGAGACGGCATCTTTATAACGCTTAACCGAAACAAGATAATTTGTGAGAAATCCCAGGGCGATGATGACAGCAAACGCTAATGCGCCGATTATGATCTTCGTTTTCTTATTCATTGTTACTCCTCCGTATTATTTTGTACATATACATGATGTGTAATTGACATCTGCTTGTCAACTTCATTTCCATTTGTTTTTGCTTAAGAAAGAGTTAGAATCTGATTTTAAGGGTGCTTTTTTTGCGTAATTTTCCCGCTGTCGGGGGAAAATGCATCCATGGAGGAGGGTGCATCATGAAAAAAGAGGGGTTCGGAAACAAAAAGAAAGCCATTGCTTTTTTGGCTCTGATGCTGGCGGGGATCATGCTCTTGACCGGGTGCGGCAGGTCGCTGGATTCGCGGTATATGTATGCCCAGGAATTGCTGGGCGTAGGTGAGTATGAAGCGGCGCTGTACGAGTTTGAGGCAATGGGCGAGTATTGGGATGCCGGAAAGTTCGTATTGTATGTATCCGGGATGATGGCGCTGGAATCGGGGGATTTTGCCCTTGCTGAGACCAACTTTGAAAATCTGGGCGACTTCAAAAACAGCGAAATGTACGCAAAATACGTAGAGGCCAAACGGCTGGAGCAAGAGGAGAACTATCCTGCAGCTCAGGATACCTATCAATCGCTGGGCTCCTTCCGCGACAGCGTGCGGCGCATGGAGAACTGCACCGCGATGATCCCCCAAAAGGCGTATGAGAATGCTCAGGCGCTGTATACCCAGGGAGAATATCAAAAGGCGCTTGAAGGCTTCATGGCCTTAGGCAGTTACAGTGACAGCAAACAGCGGGCGGAAGCGTGCCAGCAGGCTATTCTTTCCCAGGAATACCAAAAGGCGCAAAACCTTCTGAAGATCAAGGATTACGAAGGAGCACTGGAGGCATTTTCCTCACTTGGCAGCTACCGCGACAGCTCCATGCTGGCGGATAACTGCCGCCTGGAGCTTTACAAGGCAGCCGAAACAGCACAAAACGCGGGCGGGTTTGAAAAGGTACAGGAAGCCATCGCTATGTATGAGGCACTGGATACCTACGCCGACGCTGCCCGCCGGGCACAGGAGCTGCGCGGCCGTTATGAGATCAATCTGAAACTTCATGGATACCAGGAAAACTGGCAGTACGTTTCCCTGGGCACATATCCCCAGGAGACGGGAGGCGGCAAAACGCCCATATTATGGCGCGTATTGTCTGTAGAAAACGGAACGGCACTGCTGCTTGCGGATAAGATTCTGGATACGGCGGCCATGGAAACCAGCACAAGCTTTGTAGGTTTTAACGGCAGCAGCCTTCAAAGCTTCCTGAACGGCGCGTTTTTCAATGAGGCGTTTTCCGTTGCGGAGCAGGCGGCTATCATTCAGTATGGAACCCAGGGCAAGGTGTTCCCTCTCACCAAGGAGGAAGTGATGAATCCTGCGCTGGGCTTTGCAAGCGATGCCTTAAGGCAAAGCCAGGGTACGGCTTATGCATTGGCCAAGGGCCTGCATGCCTCCACCTCCGGTGCAGGCTGGTGGTGGCTGAATACTCCTGGTACCGGCGAAAAGTGCCAGACTATTGTATACTACAACGGTGCTGTGTACAGCCCCGGTCTTCGCTATGATGATGTACAGACCGGCGTTCGGCCCGCCATCCGCCTAAAGCTTGACACCTTATTCTTTACAAAGGGTGCCGGCACGGCCGCCGATCCATTCAGGGAGTAGCAGGGGACTTTTGTCCCCTGCACTCCTGCCAAAGGCTCCGTAACACCGCCCCTGCCAGTGGCAGAATTGGGCGGTGTGGAGGAGGCTGGCGAAACAAGCGAGGCGAGCGGTAGCGAGTCATCGCGCCGATTGAGCCAGATGGAAAGAATCCCTTTGGAATCCCCTAATTTAAAAAGCAGGCTTGCTTAGTATATACGGAGCAAGCCTGTTTACTTTTGGGGATGGAATCGGGCTGAATCATTCTATATCCATACTATTCCAAGCGCCCAACATCAATCCATGCGGCATACAGCAAGCTAATCAATGTGCGCATATGAAATTTCCATCATGTGGGAGGTGCAATTTTAGCTTGCGCTATGGTATAATAAATCTTCCTGGGTTCAGTACCCAAAAGCAGGAGGAACCATCAAATGCGTGGCTTGGACAGATTCAAACGGACGTTTATTGGCGACCGCGCCTTCTACCGGACGGTATTCGCCATTGTCGTCCCCATCATCATCCAAAACAGTGTATCCAATTTTGTAAACCTGCTGGATAATATCATGGTCGGGGCGATCGGCACGGCGCAGCTGTCCGGCGTTGCCGTTTCCAACCAGCTTTTGTTTGTATTCAACCTGTGCGTATTTGGAGGCCTGGCCGGCCCTGGGATTTTCGGTGCACAGTATTTTGGAGCGGGAGATATGGAGGGCATGCGCAATACCTTCCGTATCAAGCTATGGATATCGGCTACCATTCTCTTGATTTCGCTGGCCATATTTGTCGGCTGGGGGGACCGTCTGATTTTGGGCTACCTTACCGGTGAGGGTGAGGCAGCCGCTGCAGAGGCCATGCTTGAAAGTGGCCGGGCATATCTTCGCATTATGCTGATCGGGCTTATCCCGTTTGCGCTGACGCAGAGCTATTCGGGTACACTGCGTGAGGCTGGGGAAACGATGCTGCCCATGAAGGCCGGCATCGCGGCGGTGCTTACCAATCTGTGCGGCAACTGGATTCTGATTTACGGAAACCTGGGTTTTCCCGCCATGGGAGTGGAAGGCGCAGCCATTGCTACGGTGCTTTCCCGGTTTGTGGAACTTGCGATCATTGTTGTTGGCACGCACCGCAGCCAGCGCTACGGCTTTTTGCGCGGCGCCTACCGTACGCTTAAGGTTCCCGTCAAGCTTTTGCGTTCTGTCATGAAGAAGGGAACGCCCTTGCTGGTGAACGAAGCGCTCTGGTCCATGGGGATAGCGACGCTGATGCAGATATACTCTGCCCGCGGGCTGATGGTATTGGCAGGGCTGAATATCGCCAGCACCATCAACAACCTGTTCAATGTGGTTTTCCTTTCCATGGGCAACGCTGTGGCGGTTATGATCGGGCAATCCCTGGGGGCAAACGATATGCAGCGCGCCCGGGGCGATGTATGGAAGCTGATGTCTTTCAGCTTTTTTTCCTGCGTAGTGATGGGCTCTGTGCTGGCAATTCTGTCGCCCATATTCCCGCACCTGTACAATACGGAAGAAGGCGTTCGAATTCTTGCGGCCCGCTTTATACTGACGGCTGCGTGCATCATGCCGGTCAATTCCATTACCCATGCCTGCTATTTTACGCTACGCTCCGGCGGTTCAACAATCATCACGTTTTTGTTCGACAGTGTGTACACTTGGGCCATTAACATTCCGTTTGCGCTTTTGCTGGTGTACGGAACGGGTCTTGACATTATGTTATTGTACCCTGTTTGCCAGCTGGTGGAGTTGTTGAAAAGCTCCATCGGGCTGATTCTGGTGAAAAAGGGCGTGTGGATACGCAATATCGTATCCGGTCATGAGACGGAAGCTGAGATTGCAGGCCAGGAAGGATAACAATTGCGGTGAACAAAAAACAAGTTGATTTGCTATCCGCAGGCTATTTCTTTGCTATATAGGCCGCAAGCAGATTCAGGGTGTTTTCCACCCCCAGCTTGTGCGTTCTCTCATACCCATGGGAGGCGAATACACCCGGCCCCACCAGGGCATGCCGCGCTTCCAGCCCGGCGTGCAAAGCCGTTGCAGTATCCGACGAATACCTGGGATAGATATCCACCGCAAAGCGGAGGCCTTTTCCTTTCGCAAGGTCAATGAGCTCGTTGGTGAGTTCATAATTGTAGGGACCTGCAGAATCCTTGGCACAAATGGAGACCATGGTTTCATCGCATGTAAGGTCATCCCCCACGCAGCCCATGTCCACGGCAACCATGTCCTTCAAATCCTTAGGCAGGTAGGAGGAAGCCCCGTGGCCCACCTCCTCATATACGGTGAACATCAGGTGCACGCAGCGGGATAGGGTGATTTCTCCATCCTTCACCATGCGGGCCAAAGCCAGAAGCACGCCGCTGGACGCCTTGTCATCCAGGTGGCGGCTTTTTATATAACCCGATTCCGTAACCACGGTGCGGGCATCCCAACTGATATAATTTCCCGTTTCAATACCCAGGGCCTTTACATCCTCCGCGCTATGCACGATCTCATCCAGAACAATCTCCAGCGTTTCATCGCTGCGCTTCATTTCACTGGTATCCCCGTAAACGTGCCTGGAAGCCTTTACGGACTGCACGGTGCCGGAATACGCTTTTCCATTCCTTGTGTGTACCAGGCAGTTTTCGTTTTCAATGGCGTTATCGTTGTAGCCGCCGATTTGCGTGTAGCGCAGGCGGCCGCTGGATTTGACGCTGCGAACCATGCCGCCCAGCGTGTCCACATGGGCCGATAAAAGCAGCGGGTTTCCTTCGCCGCCCAAAGCGCATACCACCGTACCCTTGGGGGTGTGCACAGGCTCAAAGCCCATTTGCTTAAGCGTATCCATCAGGTATTTTTCCACTCCGGCGGTAAAGCCCGTGGGGCTGGGTATGGAACATAAGGCTTGAATATGGGAAACGGCGTCTTCTGCTAAGCGCATGTCAGAATCCTCCTTCACATTTGTGAGAAAAAGCATAGCATAAAACATGGCAAAAGCACAAGGCCAACAGAGATATGCTTTGCCATCTATACGGATATTGGCAACTTTCTGCAAGCAATCGCCCATAAAGGGGAAGAATACTGTGTGCAGGGCTTAAGGCAAAAAGTGCAGCCCAAAGAAATGCAAAGGTTCTTTTTTGAAATACGTCAGGAGGCATTACCATGAAAATCGTAATTGTGGGCGGCGGCTGGGCGGGGTGCGCCGCGGCCCTTTCTGCTAAAAAATCCGGCTCGGAGGTTATATTGCTGGAGCGGATGGATTGCCTTTTGGGTACAGGGCTTGTGGGCGGCATTATGCGCAACAACGGCCGCTTTACCGCAGCGGAGGAATGCATTGCATTGGGCGGCGGAGAATTATTTCAATTGGCTGATACCTGTCTTCGCCACAAGAGCATTGATTTTCCCGGCCATGAACATGCGGATTTGTATGATGTGGCCCGGTTGCCTGCCGCCGTCGCGCACCGCGTGAAGGAAGCAGGAGTCCAAGTTCATTATATGGCCCGTGTTGTAAAGGTGCATATGGAGGGAACACGCCTTCAGGCTGTGCTTACGGAGGACGGACGGCAATTTGAGGCGGATGTGTTTGTGGACGCCACCGGCACCTTCGGCCCCGTGGCCAACTGTACAAAGCATGGCAACGGCTGTGTGATGTGTATGATGCGCTGCCCAAGCTTTGGCGGGCGGGTAAGCCTGTGCGGCCTGGCCGGGGTAAAAGAATCAAACGCCCTCCGGGCGGACGGCAAACCTGGTTCCATGAGCGGCGCCTGCAAGCTGATGAAGGATTCCCTTTCCCCTGATCTTCTGGAGCGGTTGAACAGGACGGGCGTTGCGGTACTGCCCATCCCGGCCGGGATTAGGGAGAACCGCCTCGGCCAGAAAGCCTGCCAGCAGTACGCGCTGGAGGAATTCAAGGATAACCTGATCCTGCTCGATACCGGCCATGCCAAGCTGATGGCCACTTACTTTGAACTTAATAAGCTGCAATCCATACCTGGCTTTGAAAATGCCCGGTATGAGGACCCTTACGCCGGAGGCAAGGGTAATTCCATGCGCTTTTTTGATATGGCTCTAAGGGACGACGCGTTGAAGGTAGCAGGCCTTGATAACGTATTCTGCGCCGGGGAAAAGGCGGGGCCCTTGGTAGGCCACACGGAGGCTATAGCCACGGGTTTACTTGCGGGCCATAATGCCGTTCGTTATGGAAAGAACATGCCTCTATTAATACTGCCCCGGAGCCTTGCGGTGGGAGAGGCTATCGCATTTGTCCGGGAGAAACTGCTTTCTGAAGAAGGGCTTTCCCTGCGCTTTACGTTTTCCGGTTCCGTGCTATTTGAGCGTATGAAGGAATTGGGGCTGTATACAACCGATATTCCGGCTATTGCGAACAGGGTAAGGTCAGCGGGCCTTTATGATGCGCTTTCCCGCTGGGATTGAATAATACTCCTTTTGCAATTGAATTTAAGCCTGTATACGTTTCCTCCCGCATATGGTAGAATGTTACCATTATATTCCGCCTTGGGGTGGCAAACGGGAGGGTCGCCAATATGCTTCTTGCGCTGGGGATTTTTATTGCCACCTATATACTGCTTCTCTTTTTTCCCAAGATCAGGGCTTACATCGCGCTGGCTTCTGCGGCGTGCTTTGTTGTTCTGGGCATACTTCCCGGGCAAAATGTACTTTCCGCGGTGGACTGGAATGTACTGATGATGATCGCCGGTACCATGGGAATCGTGTACCTGTTCATTGAATCGAGAATGCCGGCCAGGATGGCGGATTACATTATTGAAAAGACGCCGAACGTAAAGTGGGCCATTATTGCATTGGCACTGTTCGCTGGACTAATTTCCGCCTTTGTGGACAATGTGGCCACCGTTTTGATGGTAGCGCCGGTAGCGCTGACCATAGCCAGGAAGCTTAAAATCTCACCGGTGCCAAGCATCATCGCCATCGCCATATCCTCCAACCTGCAGGGTGCCGCCACGCTGGTGGGCGACACCACATCCATACTGCTGGGCGGGTATGCGGGAATGGACTTTCTTGATTTCTTCGTTTTCCGCGGCAGGATCGGCATGTTCTTTGTAGTGCAGGTAGGCGCCATTGTTTCGGCGCTGATTCTGCTGCTGGTGTTCAGAAAGCAGAGCCAGCCCGTCTCATTGAAGGAAAAGACGCGGGTGGATGATTACTTCCCCTCCTACCTGCTGCTGGGCACTGTGGTGCTTTTGATCGCCGCTTCCTTTATCCCCGGCAAGCCGAGAACCACCAATGGCATCATCTGCATGAGTTTGATGGTCATCGGCATCCTGCGGGAGATGATCCGCACCAGGGATTGGAAAGCGTCGGCACGGGTTTTGAAGGAAATCGATACGTTCACGCTGCTGTTGCTTGGCAGCCTGTTCATAGTCATTGAAGGCATCCGCGAAGCCGGCGTGGTGGACGAAATCGCCAAACTGTTTGTTTCCGTCAGCAACAACAATCTGTTCCTGATCTATACCCTTCTGGTATGGGCGTCGGTGCTTTTCTCCGCCTTCATCGACAACATCCCTTATATTGCCACCATGCTGCCTGTTACCGCCGGCATTGCGCAGCTTTTGCATGTTGACCCCACCATCCTGTATTTTGGCTTGTTGGCCGGCGCCACGCTTGGCGGGAATCTTACACCCATCGGCGCATCGGCCAATATTACTGCGCTGGGTATCTTGCGCAAGGAAGGCTACGAGGTCAGCACCAAGGAATTTATGAAGATCAGCGTACCCTTCACCCTGGCCGCGGTGCTGTCGGGGTATGTGCTCATCTGGCTGATCTGGATGCCCGGGTAAAGGTTTTCCCTATAACAGCAAAGTGAAATCCCGGAGGGCGGCGGATATTTCCGCATCCCTCCGGGATTCTTTTGGTGTCCGGTTTTGTCGGACAGGGTGAACTTACTTGATCAGGGAGAAGAGGTTGTAGTTGAGGAACAGGATGGCCGCGATGGAGGAAATCAATGATACCACGGTGACCTGGGTGTTGATGGAGGGACCGGCGGTATCCTTGAAGGGATCGCCTACCGTGTCGCCGATAACGGCTGCTTTATGGGCATCGGAGCCCTTGCCGCCGAAATGGCCGGATTCGATGAACTTCTTGGCGTTATCCCACAGGCCACCGGCATTGCTCATCAGCAAGGCCAGCAAAAGGCCGGAGGTGATGTTGCCGGTGAGGAAACCGCTGATGGCGTTTACGCCGCCCAGGAAGCCCACCGCCAAGGTGGTGATAATGGCGACAAGGCCGGCGGGAATCAATTCTTTCAAAGCGCCGACGGTAGCGATGTCAATGCACTTTTCATACTCGGGATGGACTCCCTCTTTGCCTTCCTTGAGGCCCGGAATCTCCTTGAACTGGCGGTGAATCTCGGTGACCATGCGCTGGGCATTGCGATTGACACCCATCATCAGCATGGCGGAGAACACGGCGGGGATAGCCACGCCGACCAGCATGCCAAAGAACACAGTGGGATCCATCAGGTCAAAGATGACGGTAGTGCCTGTAGCTTGCTGAACGATTTCCTGGAAAGCGCCAAGCAGAGCGATAACCGTCAGACCGGCGGCACCGATGGCGAAGCCCTTGGTAATGGCTTTGGCTGTGTTGCCGGCTGAGTCGAGTTCGTCGGTGATCTCCAACACTTTTTCGCCCAGTCCGCCCATTTCAGCTACGCCGCGGGCATTATCCACGATGGGGCCGTAAGCATCGTTGGAGATGATCATGCCGACTACCGACAGCATGCCGATGGCGCTGAAAGCAATACCCAGCATGGCGTAGTTGCCGCCCGGAATGGTAGCGCACAGGTGGTAGGACAAAAGGGCCGCAAGGCCGATACCGCACAGGGAGGGGAGGGCTGAGATAAACCCGTAGCTCATACCGGTGAGGATGGTGAAAGCCGGACCGCTCTTGCAAGCCTCAGCCACCTTGGACACGGGTTTCTTGTCGTCGCCCGTAAAGATTTCACTGGTAAAGCCGATGATGACGCCAGCGACCATGCCCAGCATGGCGGCGCCCCACAGACGGATTTCATAGCCGAAGATCATGAAAGCGGCAAAAGTCAAAACTGCGAAGATGCCGCAGGTTACGTAGGTGCCGTTGTTCAGGGCTTTGCCTGGGTCGCCGGACTTGCCCACCTTGGACAAGAGTACGCCGATAATGGAAGCCAAAAGGCCCAGTGCGCCAAAGCAGAACAAGAGATTGAGGTTGTTGCTGCCTGTAACTTTGTCGATGCCGATGGCGATAACCATGGCGGCGGCAATGGAAGCCACGTTCGAGTCGAACAGATCAGCGCCCATGCCGGCAACATCGCCTACGTTGTCACCTACGTTGTCGGCGATAACGGCGGGGTTGCGGGGGTCATCCTCGGGGATGCCCAGTTCCACCTTGCCGGTTAAGTCAGCGGCGATGTCGGCCGTCTTGGTGAAGATGCCGCCGCCCGCCTTGGCGAAAAGCGCCAGGGAGCTGGCGCCAAAGCTGAAGGCCAACACCACGTCATGGTCGCCCGGGAAGATGATAGAAAGAAGCGCGGCACCCATCAAAGAGGTGCCTACCACGGCCATGCCCATGACCGCGCCGCCCCTGAAGCCAGCCATAAAGGAGGGGGCAAGGCCTTCCCTGGCTGCGGTAGCCGCCTTGACATTGGCGATGGTGGCAATACTAATGCCAATCCAGCCTGCCAGCGCGGAAAGAATAGAACCGGCCAGGTAAGCGATGACCATCAAAATGTTTTCTGAAACGCTGCCATCCCAAATGGCTTTGGGGAAGAACAAGAGAATAAGTACGGATACAACACCCATAAAGAGGGCCAATATCCTGTATTCGCGCTTTAAAAAGGTAAATGCGCCTTTGCGGATCAGCTTGCCGATATCAGCCAAAGGGCCTTCCGCGGTGGGCAATGCCTCTACCCAGCGATAAAAATAAGCGGCCACAACGAACGCTGCCACGGATACTGCGATGGCGATCCATGCCCAAATCATAGCAATCCAACTCCTTGTCTTTACTTGGGTTTTGTTCAAGATTCCAAATGATACCCATGAGTCATAACATGCCAAGCCGGCCAGACTGGCATGCCGTCTATTCTATTGGCTTAATTGACTGTTCAGGGCGGCGCATGCCCTCCGATCCGGGAAGCCAATTCACTCAGCGGCCTTGAACACATTTGGATGCGGACCGCATGATAGGCCGTTGCATACAGGTTGGGCAGCCTGGGCTCCTGTGCGGGAAGAAGCTGATTATAATCGCCTTCCTGCGTAAGGTTCTCAGACTGCGCAGGCGTCATCCCCCCGTGGGTAGTGATACTGCGGTTTGATTCGCGGTCGTCTTCCCCTGGCGCTTGCTGCTCAGCCTGTTCATTTACCGTTGGAGAATATGCGGCCAGGGGAAACCCCATGCTGCCGTACATATAGGCGGCAATGCATAAAAAAAGCACCAGCAGTATGGAAACCCATACCCTGCCCTGAGCTCTTTTAAGCCGCATATAAATTCTCCTCAAAAATTACTCCGATTCTATCATATACCTCCCGAATTGTGATGTCAAATGAATAACGCAGAAAAAACAAGATACGTACCGTATATACTGAATCGTTAACAAATAGCCATGGCCGGGAAGGCCATGGCTATTCAAAAGCGTATTGTCTTTATATCAGCAAAGTGCTGCCTTTTCTGCCTTAATTTTTGTTGCTTCCTTTGTACATCACAAAGATCAAAACCACCATGTATACAGCCGCGAGTCCCAAAGTCAAAAAGAGCATGGCGGCGGATTTGGCCGCCAGGCCGATGAGGATGAGCAGCGGCGCGCCAAGCACGATGCCAAAGCTTGAGCCTGTGATCAGGTTGTTTGCGGCAGGCGTTTTGAAGCTGGGGTCCAGTTGGCGCAAGAGGATCACGCCGGAGCTGATGGTGCCTGTCAGCATGCCGTACATGGATACGAATGCTTCCTCCGCATAGCCGGGATACACAACCTTGCAAAGCCATCGCAGATAATAGAAGGTGGTTACGCCGCCCGTTACGGCCATCAAAAGGAAGGGGACCCACAGGCCCGAAAGCTCAGAAAAGTTGATGGAGGAGATGCCGGATACGATCATCAGGTCGAAGGCCAGGCCGGAGATGCGGCTGAGCAGATAGTTATTTTGGTATTGCCGGGTCATAACCTTTGATTTGCGCAGCGCCTTCATAATAACACGGATCAAAAGCGCCAGCATGGAGCCGGTGATGAAGTTGAAGCCCCACAGCAGCGGCGAGATCAGGTCGCTAAGGCTTTCAGAAGCTGCGCCTATGGCCTTTGTCAGGCCCAAGGTCACAAGATAGGTCAAAAGATATGCAAGAAACACAAGGGCAACCTGTATGGACAGCCGGTCCACCGATTCGGAAAGCGGCGCCTCCCCCTTGTCCTCAAAGGTATCCACCGTGATGGAACCTGACAATAGGTCAGCGTCCCGGCCGACCTTCAGCCCCTTTCGGGAGCGAACATTCAAGTAGATGACACCCACCACGCAGGCGCAAAGGTAGCCTGCCGCTGCCAGGGATAAGCCGAAGGACTGGCCGCCCGCAAAGCCCAGTGCCTCATAGGTGCTGCCCACATTGTTGGCCTGGCCGGCACCCTGGCCGTAGCCCATGGGCAACAGAATTCCGGAAGCCTTGAAGAGCCCCGGCATAACCGTATAGCTCAGCGCAATGGAAATGATCAGCCCGGCCACTGCCTGCATCATGTAGGCGCTGATGATCAGCGCGCCGCTTTGAAAACCCTTGCCCTTCGTTTTATCCCCTTCCCCGGTGCTGCGCAAAGACAGGGCGATGAAGCCGATGGCGATACCGTGGTACGTTACCATTTCCAAAAACGCGGCCGGAAGGTTCAAAATGCCAAGGCTCCTTAAGGCAAGCAGCAAAAACCCTGCCAGCACCGCGGTGGGCATCAGCGTCTTGCGGATGAT
>JAEZJP010000334.1 GCA_023415715.1 Bacillota bacterium | reverse complement strand
GTAGTAACCCATCAGTTTGGGCCATACGAAGCGGGCGTCCAGCGTCTTGCCCTGGTTGAGGGCGAGTATGTCGGTTACGCGAGAGTTCTGGAAGGTGATTGGGGCATTGATCATGGGGAAGAAGCCGGCGGGCAGGAAGTCAGCGGTGATCTGAGCGCCTTCGGGCGAGGCGATCCAGGCCAGGAACGCCTTTACTTCTTCAGGATGCTTGGTGGCAGTGTTGCCGGCGATACCCATGTCGGGATGGAAGCACATGCCGGGGGTGTTGCCTGCGGGAGCCGGAATAGCCATGGTGCCCCAGTCGATCTGGTAATCGCTGTTCAAGGGGCCGCAGCTCCAGGAGCCGTCGATCAGCATGGCGGAATTGCCCATGCCGAAGAAGATATTGGCGTTGTCATTGTCGATGGATTCAAAGCCTTCGGGCAGGAAGGGCACAAGCTGGGCGAAGTCTGTAAGGATCTTTACAAATTCGGGATCGTTGAACTTCTTTTCGCCTTTTTCATACGCAACGCGGCCTTCGGCAGTGATGTAGTTGGGGACCATGCCCAGGAATACGCACTCAAGAATGTCCCAGTTGGAGGCGATGCCGTTGGCAAATACCGTCACGCCGTTATCCTTGAGCTTCTGGCACATGGCGATGAACTCTTCCCACGTTTTGGGAAGCTCGGTGATGCCGTTGTCGGCGAAGATCTTCTTGTTGTAGTAAATGGGCTGGGAAACGGCGGCAAAGGGCACAGCAAAGAGCTTGCCGTCCGCGGCGGTCCAGGGCTCCAGGCTGGTTGAAGCGAAATTCTCTTTCACGCCAGGAATGTCGGTGCAATCCATGGAGAAGCCGGCGGTGTAGAGCTCTTCGCCCGTGGCGTAGGAGCGGGCATAGTACAGGTCAGGGCCGGTACCGGCGTCAAGCTGGAGCCTGAGCACCGAGTTGTACTGGTTGGATTGGGTGGGCTCAAAGGTAATGGTCACGCCGGAAATTTCCTTGTACTTGGCCAGCAGCGCCTCTACCATGGCGGCGTCGGTATTGCGCCAGGAACCCATGGTAAGCGTGACTCCCTCCGCCATGGCGGCAAGCGGCAGAACCGCAAACAGGGCAGCCATCACAATCGCGAGCAGTTTCTTCATGGAAAGACCTCCTTGTAATTTTTGATATACAAACGCGCAAGCGCGTGATATCCGACATTTTCCAATAAAGAACCGACTAAAATACCCGCTATGGCATATATCGTCAGAACCTTAGCGCGTCATTGCGGCATAGCTTAGCCGGTACCCCTTTTATTCCATTTCTCTTTCTTGCCCCATTGCAAGGCAATTCTATCACGATGAAATAAAATATGCAAGAGTTTTCTTCCAAGACCCGCATTATACCAATATCCGACGGTAAAATACCCCATGCATAGTGAAACCGCAGGCTTTTTGATGGATTCCGCGGCTGCTTTTTGGTGAATTATTTTTATGCTGAAAATTAATCTTGCAAGAATCAGGCCCGCATGGTATGATACATGCAATAAAATTTGTGCGTTGAAAGGGGATCACCATGGCGTTTATGCAAAATCAGCTGTTCGTGAAAAAAGAGAATACGCTGATGGTGCTAGACCTGATCGCGCAGGCTCAAACCATATCCCGCACACAGCTTTCCGATATAACGGAGCTGAGCCCGGCCAGCATTACCCGCATCGTAAATGCTTTGATCGGGCTGAACCTGGTACGCGAAGAAGGAACCGTAGACATTATGCGCAGGGGCCGCAAAGCGAAGATCCTTCGCTTAAGCAGCGACGGCCTGTATGCGCTTGGCTTTTGCATAGAGCGGGACAGGCTGCTGCTTTGCCTGACCGATTTTCATTATAATTGCCTGTTCAGAACCGAAATGCCTTTGGATCCAGGTACGCCCCGCACACCCGAGACGTTTGCCGCACATGCAAGGAAACTGTATGACAGCATGGACAGGGCGCTTATACCGGACTGGTCCCGCGTTCGCATCGCGGGCATAAGCGTTCCCGGGGTGGTGGACAGCGAGCGCGGCGTTGTACTGAAATCCGACCAGATACACTGGACGGACGCGGACCTGCGCACGCCTTTTGAACGTGCCCTCGGCCTGCCCGTATGGATCGAGAATGACGCGAAGGCCTGCCTTATGGGGGAACGCATGCGCATGAACATACCAAGGCAGCAGGATACGGTATATGTGCTGATAGGTACGGGCGTGGGCGTAGCGGTACTGAGCAACGGAAAATTGATCCGCGGCCACAGGAACATGGCGGGCGAGATCGAGCATTTGAACCTTATGCCCGGCATATTGCCTGCGGATGTGCTGCAGGCGCACCTGATCGAGGACGGAATTTTGCAAAACGCGAGGATTGCCTCGCCGTCCGTACATACGCTGGAAGACCTGATGATCGCCTACCGGCAAAACGCCGGATTTGCCCGCATCCTGGTGGAAGATGTGATGCAGTACCTGCGTTTGGTACTGTCCATGATCGACAGCTTTTATGATCCGGAGCGGATCATCCTGGGCGGCACGACCATACGCAAATTGCAGGGGGCGCTGAGCAGCCTGTTTCAGGACCCGCGGCTTAGCGTGGGCGAAAATTATGAGGAAGCCTGCATGCTGGGCGCGTCCATCGAGGCCAATCACCGCGCGCTGAATTCGCTTTTGAGTCAGCAGGAAAACGCAAGGAGCTGAGCAAATGGAAAAAATCAAACTGGAAGTATGCTGCGGTTCCGCCGATGACGTTTGGGAAGCCTATAAAGGCGGTGCGGACCGCGTGGAATTGAACTCCAGCCTGTTTCACGGCGGCCTGACGCCTTCCGTGGGATCTTTGATCGCGGCCAGGGAACTGGCTCCGATTCCGGTCATGGCCATGGTCCGTCCCCGTCCGGGCGGATTCTGCTATACTGCCAATGAATACAAGACGGCGCTGTACGATGCCAGGGCGCTTTTGGATCATGGCGCGCACGGTCTGGTATTTGGGTTTTTAAACCCGGACGGTACGGTGGATGAAGCGCGAACAAAAGAATTTGCGGATTTGGCCCAAGGGAAAGAAACCGTGTTCCACCGCGCCATCGATGTGACACCAGACTGGAAGCGCGCGCTGGATACACTGATCAAGCTTGGCGTTACACGTGTGCTGACCAGCGGGCAGGCGTCCAATGTGTATTTCGCGCTGGAGACCATTTCTGAAATGGTGCGGTTTGCGGACGGCGCCATTGAAATATTGCCCGGAGCTGGGATCACGCTGCAAAACGCCGCCCGCGTTGCGGAGGCGACGGGCTGCCATTATCTTCACTTAAAGCGGCACAAGCGCATTATGGATACGTCCACTCAGAACAACCGCAATATCTTTTTCGGCGGAGCGCTGTACCCGCCGGAGGACAGTTTTGAAGTGATTGACAGCGAATATATAGGCGAAGTTTCAAAACAGCTTGATTCATAATCAAAAGAGGGACGAAGTATGTACGCAATTATCGGCACTTGGAAAATGAGCTATGAGGGCGTAAAAAGCGCCTTCCAGCAGCTTGGGCAGGGTGAAAGCGCAGGGGAAGCGGTTGCCACCGCCGTCATGTCTGTGGAGGACGACCCGCGCTACATATCTGTGGGATACGGCGGATTGCCGGCGCGGGATGGCCGCGTGACGCTGGACGCGGCGTATATGGACGGCCAGTCGCTGCGCTTTGGCGGCGTCATGTGCGCCGAGGGCATCCGCAATCCCATCCGCGCAGCCATGCTCTTGAGTGACAGGAAGCAAAACTGCCTTCTGGCCGGCAAGGGCGCGGAGGAGTTCGCGCTGACTGCAGGTTTGCAGCTTCGGGATATGCGAACGCAAAACGCGCTCATGCGCTGGCGCAAAGCGCTGAATGAAGAAAGCGAAAAGCTGGAAGCCTATCAGGGGCATGACACCGTATGCGTGATCGCGCTGGATAAAACCGGCCGCATGGGCGTGGGTACCTCCACCTCCGGGCTGTTTATGAAAATGCCCGGCCGCATTGGGGATACGGCTATCATAGGATCCGGCTTTTACTGCGACGCGCGCTACGGCGGGGCGGCTGCTACGGGCCTTGGTGAAGACATCATGCGCGGCTGCCTTTCCTATGACACGGTTTCCTTGATGCGGCGCGGCGCTTCCCCCCAGGAGGCGTGCGACGAGGCGCTTCACCGGCTGCGCGCACGCATGCGCGAGCTGAATGAAACGGACGGCGGCATGAGCCTGATCGCCATGGATCCCGGCGGCCGGTTCGGCGCCGCCACCACGGTCGATTTTCCCTTCGCGTATGGCCGTGAAGGGGACGGGGCCAGCCTGTATATCGCCGGGCAAGGCGAAAAAGCCACGGACATCCGCCGGGTGAAGGATGAGGAATTAGGCAGCATTGTAAGCGATTAACGAGATAAAAATATTCTATATCAAAAGGACCTGCCGTACTGCTGAGTGCGGCGGGTCCTTTTCATATGCGATGAAGTCATGCGCTATGCTTAATACCAATTTAAAACATTGGTGCAACCATAATTATAGGTTCGGGAAGTAAAGACAAAAGCGCAAGATGTCATCCTGAACAAAGTGAAGGATCTTTTTTCTCATGCCGCTTAAAGATCCTACATCACTGATTCGGGTTATTATTCCAATTTCAGAAAAACATGGTATAATTTATGACAAAGGATAATGGACAAGTTTACATATCATTCTGGGAAGGCGGCACAGTAGATGACGGAAGTTGTAGGGATAGCTGTTGGCATTGTTACGCCTGAAATACTGGCCAATATCAAAGCGCGTATAAAGCCGTCTGATTTTCGCACACTCAAAAGAACACTAAAACGGGTCGCCAAGCTCACCTGCAAGGAATATCGGAATACGCATAAGCGCTGCGTCATAGCCGCTGACTTTAAGGGCATCTGGCAAACCGTTATCCGCTGCCTGGAGGAGGGGAACCCCCTTGCGTTGGAGTATCTTGCCTATGGGGATGAACGAGTCAACGAAATGGACCGGATCCGGTTCTTTCAACAGTTATGCAGCAATCTGAATGAAAACGCCGAGTTCTTTCTTAGAAATAAGTTGTCTGTTATCGAACAAAAACAGGATGAGCATGACACAAAGAACGATGCGCAGCATCAAGACATGTTAAAGCGTTTGGCCAAGATAGATCAAACAATTACTGAAAAGCAATCTTTCCAGGCTAATGCAGCAGAGACCTCTTTACAGTGGCTCACCATGCCCTACAATGCCGCCAGCCCCAATTATGTAGACCGCCCGGAATTTCATGAACTGATGGTGGCTGTGAAGCAGCACCGCAAGGTTTTGCTGCACGGCATGGGCGGCATCGGGAAAACGGAATTGATGCGCAAAGCCTGCGAAGCATTGAAGGATGATTATCAGCAGATCGCCTGGGTGCAGTATACCGGCAGTTTGGCAAGCAGCCTGACATCACAGATTGCTGTAGAGGAATTCAAGATCCTACCCGAAGCCGAAAAATTGGAGGCTATCCGGCAAATGCTGATCCGGGAGGGAGAAGGCCTGTTGCTGTTTGTGGATAACGTCAGTTCCAATGTGCAAGAGGACAACGGCCTTGAATATCTGCAAAGGCTGGAAGGGACAGTGATCGTCACCTCCCGCCCGCCCCGGCTGCTCACAGGGTTTTATGATGTGCCTGTAGGCATTTTGGAAGTGGAAGAATGCAAGAAACTGTTCTATGCCTATGCTGGAATAAAGCTGCTGGCCGATGAAGCAGACTTATGCGAGATCATCCGTATGGCGGGCCGCCATACACTAGTGATGGAGATTCTGGCCAGGAGCGCAGGAGTCAGAAAGATGTCTATTTCTGAATTGCTTCAAAGGCTGCGTGAAAAAGGGTTTGAGATTCATATTCCCGTGGCTACGGCGCATAGTGAGGAAGTCCCGGAAATATTGCCGGAACAGCTTGAAAAGCTGTATGATATTGCGGACATACAAAGCAATCCACTTTGCGTTCGCATATTGAAGAATTTTTCTATCCTACCCTATCTGCCGGTATCGGACAAGGATGCCGTTGCCTTTTTGGAATTGGATGAGGCACAGGAGCAGGCTCTATATGACCTGCGCGATTTGGGCTGGCTGGAGCAATCTGATACGGGCTTTGCCATGCATCCTGTCGTTAAGCAAGTGATGCAAAAGGAAAAGGTGACGCTGGATGATTGCAAGGGGTTTATTGGGAAGTTGCTGGATGCCGCCAATGACTTTTTTTCTGAAGTTAAGTACAGGCCATTTATTGTACAGGCTGCGGAGTGCTTTCGCGATGTAGATGAACTTGTCAGTCGGCTATATAATGCTTTGTCATGGATACATCAGGATATGGGAAACCTGCCGGAAGCTCTGAAATGGCAGATGAAAGATATAGAGATTGTGGAGGCATTGTACCCAGAGGGCAAACATCCTTCTTTGGCTACGAGCTACAACAATTTGTCGTCGATCCATCAGGATATGGGAAACCTGCCTGAGGCTCTAGCATGGCAGATGAAGGCAATGAAAATCAAGGAGGCCTTGTATCCGGATGTTAAGCAGCGTTCTTTGGCCACGAGCTATAATAATCTGTCTATGATCCAAAAGGATATGGGAAACCTGCCGGAGGCACTGAAATGGCAGATGCGGGCAACGGAAATCTTTGAGGTTATGTGTCCAGATGGCAATCATGTAGATTTGGCTGCATGCTACAACAATTTGTCAACTATCTATTTAGCTATGGGGAATCTGGCAGAGGCTCTCAAATGGCAGATGAGGGCAAAAGAAATCCGGGAGGCTTTGTTCCCGGATGGCAAGCACCCGGACTTGGCTGGGAGCTACAACAATTTGTCAATGATCCATAAGGATATGGGGAACTTGCCGGAGGCTCTGAAATGGCAGATAAGAGCAACAGAAATCAAGGAGGCATTGTACTCAGAGGGCAAGCATCCTTCTTTGGCTACGAGCTATAACAATTTGTCAATGATCCATATGGATATAGGGAATCTGCTGGAGGCTCTGAAATGGCAGATGAAGGCAAAAGAAATCAGGGAAGCATTATTCCATGATGGCAAGCATCCCGACTTGGCTACAAGCTATAACAATTTGTCGTCGATCCATCAGGATATGGGAAACCTGCCTGAGGCTCTAGCATGGCAGATGAAGGCAAAAGAAATCAGGGAGGCATTATTCCAGGATGGCAAGCATCCCGACTTGGCTACAAGCTATAACAATTTATCATCGATCTATAAGGCTATGGGGAACCTGCCGGAGGCTCTTAAATGGCAGATGAGGGCAACAGAAATCAGGGAAGCTTTGTACAAGGATGGCAAACATTCTGACTTGGCCGTGAGCTACAACAATTTGTCCATGATCCATCTGGATATGGGGAACCTACCGGAGACTCTTGCATGGCAGAAGAAAGCAATTGAAATTTTGTGTATTCTTTTCCCGGATGGCATACAACCTTCTCTAGCCATAAGCTACGGCAATTTGTCATTCATATACAAAGCAATGGGGGATTTGGAGGAAGCCGCTCACTGGGAAAAAGAAGCCAACAGGATCGAAGAAGAGATTCGGAAAAGGGATTCCCAATAGCAGACACCAACCCCGCCCACGGTCATCCTGAGCGCAGCGAAGGATCTTTTCCAGTGGGATCGCAACATGCCGTATTCCGTATACATGCTTAAAAAAGACTTCGGGCTGCGCCCCAAGATGACGTATGCATGGCGGGGTAGTTTCAGCTACGGGGCTTGAATAAGGGCAGGGCACTACACGCTTGACTACTCCTCCCCCCTGGACATTTCCTTCACTGTATTCATAAACTCCCGCACTACGCTTGTCAAATACCTTGACCGCTTGAAATAAAAGCAGATTTCCCGCCGGGATATTCTTTCGTCAATCTTATAAAACCAAACACTTTTAACGGGCGGTACATGCTTCACCAGCGTATCGCTGATAAACGCACTGCCCATGCCGTAGCAGGCCAGGTTATAGGCGGTGATCTGCTGGTCCAGCAGCAGGCGCGTGTCGGGCTTCATATGGGCGCGAGCGAAGAACCTGTCGGCCCTTAAGCGTGTGTCGTTCCCTTCCTTGAGCAGCAAAAAGGCTTCTTCCCGAAACAGCTCCGGCGGCGCCGCTTCCACATCATCATTCAGGTGACGGCCTTGCCTTACATCCTCCGCCGACAGCCGGTATCCGGCAGCCATTTCATTAACGGCCCGGTCCGCCGGCACCGTCAGCAGCATTTGTTCGCTGCAAAAGGGCTCCCGGCCGTAAATGCCCGGATCAAAAGTATAGTTTTCCGCGATCAGATCCAGCGTGCCGTCGTTCAGTTCCTTTTCCAGGAATGCGGTATGCGCCTCGTGCACGCGTATTTCCACCGCCGGATAGCGGGCGGAAAACTTGGATATCAGCGGCGGAAGGATGTAGGAGGTAAAAAGCGTCGTGCCGCCAATGGCCAGGCTGCCTGTCAAACATTGGCCGGCGTCGCTTAAGAACCTTCGAAAACCGTCCTCGATCTCCATCATCTGCTCCGCGGCGCGGATGTATTCCAGCCCGATCTGTGTAAGGCCTATGGGCGATGTACTGCGGTCAAATATCGGGCCGCCGATGCGCTGCTCCGCCCGCTTGACCATGGCGCTAAGCGATGGCTGGGAGATGTACAGCTTCTGCGCCGCTTTGGAAAAGCTGCGTTCCCTATAGACTTCATAGACATAACGGATCTCATGAAACATACCGCACCTCACCCATTATAGTCATTTTCCTATAACACAAATGCGATTATATGTATTTGCAAATAGGATAGCATGCACATAAACTATTGGCAAGCATCGGGAGCGATTTTTATTTGTTTGTACTTTTTAGGAGGTAGGCCTATGGTGAAGGAAAGCGTCGATTTCCGTATTGAGCATGATATTGCGGGTGAGATGTTTGTGCCGGAGGACGCCTATTACGGGGCGCAAACGCTGCGCGCGCTTTATAACTTTCCGATCACCGGGCAAAGGCTGCACCCTGTTTTGATTCATAGCCTGGTGCTGATCAAGAAGGCCGCGGCCATCGTAAATTGCGAGGCAGGCGTATTGCCGCCCCGCGTTGCGGATGCCATTGCGGCCGCGTGCGATGAGATTTTAAGCGGAAAACTGACGGACCAGTTTCCGGTGGACCCTATCCAGGGCGGGGCGGGCACATCCGCCAATATGAACGCCAACGAAGTCATCGCCAACCGCGCCATTGAGCTGATGGGCGGCAAAAAAGGCGATTACGGTCTTGTGCATCCCAACGACCATGTTAATTGCGGCCAGTCCACCAACGACGTCTATCCCTCCTGCGGAAAAATGACCGCCGTCAATCTTTTAAAAAACCTGGAGGCTGCACTTTCTGCATTGCAAAGGTCGCTGGAGGACAAGGCGGTTTCCTTTTCTCATGTGATCAAAATGGGCAGGACGCAGCTTCAGGATGCCGTGCCCATCAGGCTCGGGCAGGAATTTCACGCCTACGCGAAAGCGGTCAGCCGTGATATTTGCCGCCTGCGCCTTGCCGGCGAGGGCATGCATGTGCTGAACCTTGGCGGCACGGCCATCGGCACCGGCATCAACGCATGCGGCTACTATGTTCGCAATATTGTGCCGGCCGTGTCCAGGCTGAGCGGCGAAAGCTATACCCAGGCGGAAGACCTGATCGACAGCACGCAAAATCTCGATTGCTATACCTGGGTTTCCGGCGCGCTGAAGTGCTGCGCCGTGACGTTATCCAAAATGTGCAATGACCTGAGGCTTATGTCCTCCGGCCCGCGGGCGGGGCTTTACGAAATCACGCTGCCAGCCCGTCAGAACGGATCCTCCATCATGCCTGGCAAGGTGAATCCGGTCATACCCGAAGTCTTAAGCCAGATCGCGTTTAACGTGATCGGCAACGATACCGCCATCACCCTGGCTGCGGAGGCGGGGCAGCTGGAGCTGAACGCCTTTGAACCCCTTATATTTCACAAGCTGTTTGAATCCGTCACCACGCTGACCGGGGGCGTGCGCACGCTTACGGAGCACTGCATCAAAGGCATAACGGCCAACGAAAAGCGCTGCAAACAGCAGGTGGAAGAAAGCACGGGCATCGTGACGGCGCTTTGCCCCTATATCGGTTATGCCCGCGCCTCAAGCCTTGCAAAGGAAGCGCTGTCAAGCGGCATGTCCGTGAAGGCGCTGGCACTGCGCGACGGACTTTTGTCTGAGCGCAAGCTTTACGAGGTGCTTGACCCGTACGCCATGACGGAGCCGCAGGATATGCATCAAGAGGTCTTGGTGGCGGTGCCGTAGATTGAATTGCATTTTGATGATACGGTAGACCTCCCCCAGCCTCCTTAGTCGGCAGCCCCCTCCAAAAGCCTTCCCCTCGAGGGCTCCGGAACCCTGCCCCGCTAGTGGCGGAAATGGGCAGGGTGGAGGAGGCTGGCGAAACGAGCGGAGCAAGCGGAGCGCAGCACCGCGATGATTGAGCCAGATGGAATAGGTGGCGCCGCAGCGCCGGATGAGGTATATGGCACTATAGTCTGCAGCCATTTCCACCTCATCAGTCTCCTTCGTCGACAGCTATTCCATCTGGCTCAATCGTCGCATTTCTCGCTGCCGCTCGCACTGCTCGTTTCGCCAGCCTCCTCCAACCCCTCCCATTCCCGCCACCGGCGGGGTCAGGGTTACGGAGCCCTCAAGGGGAAGCCTTTTGGGAAGCCTCCCTCATGGAGGGAGGTGCCGCCCGCAGGCGGCAGTAGGAGGTATTCGGACTGCTATTTGAAACCCATTGGAATACCGATGCCTGGCATCGGTTTTTTTTTAATGCATCAACAGCTTCGGTCGGAAAATCTAAATTTGTTACAATTTGTATATATTCCAGAACTTGACATCCGCAGTAAACAAGTGTACCCTGTTGGTAGACACGTGTCACCTAAGAGAAAGGGGGATTCCCTTGTCTATTCAGCTGACCGACGCGGAATGGAAGATCATGGAAGTTCTATGGGACCAAAGCCCGCGCTCCATGCCGGAAATCACCAAAATACTGGAGCCTTCCATGGACTGGACAAGGCACACGGTCATTACCCTGCTAAAAAGGATGCAGGACAAAGGGACCGTTACGGTGGACGAATCCGGTCCCGTCAAGATGTACTCGCCCCGCATCACAAGGGAGCAGGCCTCGACCGACCAGACAAAAAAGTTCCTTTCCCGTATCTTTTCCGGCAAGGCGTCGCTGCTCATCAGCAATCTGGTGGATTCCGGCCAGATCGAAGTGGAAGAAATACAAAGCCTGCTGGAAATGATGAAGAACGAAGGGAAAAAGTAAGGCATACAGGGAGGGATCGCCATGCGTACTGCAACGCTCTACAATTTCCTGGTGGAAGCCAACCTCATTGCCGGTATCGCCATCCTGCTGCTTACGCTTGTGCGCAAGCTCCTTCGCAAGCAGTTGGGAAACCGGGTACTCTATTTCGCCTGGCTGCTGGTGGCTATACGGCTATTGTGCCCGCTGGCACTGCCCAATCCGGCCATCAACGAAATCCGCCCCGGTTATCTTGACGATCAGGCCATACGCCCCATCGCCGGGCAGATCAAGGTGCGCTTGACCGATGCAAGCTCCGGCCTGGCACATGACCTGAGGTTAAGCCGGGGGCAAAACGATCCTCTTACGAAAACGCTGGGCAATTTAGCAAATTCGACCTACGACGGCACACTCCCCTATCAATTGATGATCATCTACTTTTGCGGGTCGGGTGCGGTGCTGTGCTGGTTCGTTTTATCCAATGTCCGCTTCCGCCGCAAGATGAAGGCTGGGCGGATCGAGCAAATTTCCGGCAAGCTGCTGGAGCAATATCAAGAGTTATGTGCCCGGCTGAAAATCAAGCCCATCCCCGTCTATTACACCGATCCCCTGCCCAGCGCCTGCCTGGTAGGCGTGATTCGCCCGTATATCGCGCTGCCGCTGACAGCAGCACCTCGGGAAGCCATACAGGTGCTAACCCATGAGGTGTTCCATTACAAGGCAAAGGACCACATTTTAAGCCTGCTCAGGCTTTTGTGCTGCGTGCTTCACTGGTTCAATCCGCTTGTTTGGCTGGCGGCAAATATGAGCCGTACGGATGCGGAATTAAGCTGCGATGACCACGTGGTGGAAAAGCTGGATCAGGAAGAAAAGCTGGCCTATACGAATGCGTTGGTTCTGGCTGCCTTAAAGCGCGACGCACCGGGCGTTTCAGTGTTGGCCACAGGCATGACCATGACTGGGAAAAAGCTCAAAAACCGGGTCAGTGCCATTTTGTACGGCGGTCCAATCAAGAAAGGGCTGGCAATATCGTTTACGCTGCTGATAAGCGTTGCGCTGGTCGCGGCCTTCGCCACGGCGGAGTACCACGCGCGACCGGTGATGCCCGCTTTCGCGCAAAACGGGCCCGCTTCATATGCCGCCAAAAGCATTACAAGCGATGCGGAAGCCATTGCCTACGCTCAAGGCTTTTGGCGCTCAGGCCAATTGGGCATTGACGCCTCAAACGGCAAATGGACCGCAGAGCTCATATATGGCGCATATGAGGTGCGCGCCGAATTGCCCAGCACGCAGGTGCCCGCCTACATTTCCTTTTTGCCAAACGGTATGATCATTTCATTTAGCTTCGACAACGGCTGGGGCGTGGCCCGCGCCACTGCCAACCTTTACGACCAGGACAGTGCACTTCGTGAGGAGGCGGCCAGGTACATCCTTGACTTCGCCGATGCAATGCTGCCGGGCGTAGCCGATACGATCGACGGGCTGCACTATACGGGCGAAGGGGAATACGACGGCAAACACTATGTGGCCTTTACTGTCCCCAATCAAAAAAGCCCTGTGGCATACCAGTTCCAGGTGCAGGTTCTGCCCAAAGTGCAGATGGTATTCTATATGATAGACGAAACGATGTTCAACAGATTAAGCCCGCAGGAAGTATCCAGCGCGGCAGCAATAGAGACCGCAGGACCGGTGACTCAGGTTGGAGGCTATAAAGCTACCAACAAAGCGTTCAATAACAAAAGCTTCACATCGCCCTCCGCCGGTGATATTTCGCTGGAAGACGCGCTGAAAATCGCCGTGCAGGCAATTTGCGAAAAGTACGGCGAAACAGAGCAGAGCATGACGCGCTTCCAGTTGGAATACGGCTTCAAGTCTGAGCCGGACTCATATTTCCAAACGCCATACTGGCAGTTTGACTTTCGCAGCAGCGACCCTTATGCCGGCTATGAAATCATAATCCATTCGCCGGACGGAAAGGTTTTGTATACCTGCGGGCCCGGCGAAGCCAACGGCTGAAGAAGGGAGTAATGTACAATATGACAAAGCGCCTGTTCACAACGTTCCTTTGCGCGCTGCTTATGCTTTTGCCGCCGGCACTTGCGCAGGAAGGTTCGTATAACAAACCCATCACGTACGCCAAATCATTACTCACCGAGGTATTCGGCTATACGCAAGAGGAAGCGGACGCATTCGAATTCCATGTAACCGAAACGGATGTGCAATGGCATGTCCAGTTTAACCCCAAGAAACACCCGGAATGGACCTATACCGGTTCCTTCGGCAAGGCGGACGGCAATTTTGCGGGAAGCGGCACGCCGTTTCATACAAGCTACCGCAAATACCCCGGCGAGAACGGCATCCGCGACACGCTTCGTGCCGCAGAAAAAAACCACTGGTTTTCGCAGTGGAATGATGCGGCGAAAGCCGACTTCCGGGATATGATGCAAAGAAACAATATCTCGCCTGTCTACCCGTTGCAGGTAGGGCTGCAGGACCAAACTTATACGGCGGCGCAGGCAGTGGATGATTACTTTCTTTCCTGCTATGGCGAAAAGTTTATGTGGCCGCCGGCCGTAAATCAATGGCGCAGCGAGGTGCTGGCCGCAAACAGCCTGTCGCTTGTGCCCGCAGCCTTTGACATATCCTCGCGCCGGGGCATCCAAACGTATATTTTTCATGGCAGCGGCGAGATCTGGACGACCACCGTCACCGAGTTCCTGGGCGAAGTGCCCGCCGATCTTTCGCAGGCTTTTTCCCACAAGAAACTGGAGGGGTGGACCGGCCTGTGTGGCGCGATGCTGACATTCAGCGGGGCCAAAGCTACATCCCTGCCGGTGGAACGGGGG
>JAEZJP010000330.1 GCA_023415715.1 Bacillota bacterium | reverse complement strand
CATGAAATTGGACAGCAGCATGGCGATCGTAATGATAATGATCAGGGAAGGGGCGATCATTCCCAACGTCGCAATGATGGCGCCGGAGATGCCCTTCACCTTATGCCCAATAAATGTGGATGTATTGGTGGCGATAATGCCGGGAATACATTGTCCGATGCCGAAATAATCCAGCAATTCCTCCTCCGTAACCCATTTCCGCTTAACTACGATCTCCCTGTTTAGCATGGGCAGCATGGCATAGCCGCCGCCGAAGGTGGTTGCACCTATCACAAAGAAGGTGCGGAAAAGGTCCCATTGCTGCTGCATCAAAATTCTCCTTTTCAAATTAAATGGAAAGTACTTTAGGATAAGCCCTTTTCATCCCGTTTGAACGTAATTTCCGCCAGGGCCACCGCCCCCAAATACCCTGCACCGTTCAAGAATTTGGATAGGCATATACGTTTTGCCGTGCTGCTGCCCATGCTGCCATATATTTTATTCAAGCAATTCTTCAGGCCGTTTAGCAGAAAATCTCCCGCCTGGCTTAAGCCTCCTCCCAGCACAATGCGCTGCGGGGAAAAAAGCCAGACAAGATTTATAAGCCCCGCGCCAACCTCCTTAAGGTACTCCTGCCATATAGCCTCCATTTCGGGATCGCCCGCTTTTAAAAGGGCGATCACTTCCACCGGAGTCCGGCCCCCGGCCATGCGGGAAAGTGCCTTCGCGGAAGCGTATTGCTCATAGCATCCGTTTTGTCCGCAGGCACACAAGCGTCCGCCCACATGGGTGATCATATGGCCCGCCTCGCCCCCCACATGGCTTCCGCCACGGTAAAGGCGCCCTCCCAAAAGCAGCCCGCAGCCTATGCCCGTGCCCAGTGTTATGTACAATGCATCCGAAAGCCCTTGGCATGCGCCATAAAGCCATTCTGCAGCCATCGCAGCCTGCGCATCGTTTTCCAGTACAAAGGGCAGGGAAATGCGCCTTTTCAGCATCGCGTAAAAGGGCGCTTCGTTCCAGTGAAGGTTGCTGGCTGTAACGGTCCCAGTGTCACTATTGATGCGTCCGGCAGAACCAATGCCAACGGTGCTGACAGGATATGATTTCATCATGTCGTTTATAAGGGCTGCGATTTGATCCGCCACGTTCTCCGGCCCGCTTAAGTCCGTTGGCACTTGGCCGCTTTTCATCGTTTCCCCATCCTGCACCACACCATATTTGATTGAAGTTCCGCCTATGTCGATTCCAAGCAGGATCACTTCATCATCCTCTCCTTTCCGGTTTATAGAAGACGCAACAAAAGCACCCACCCGGCCTTCTTCACCAGGGGGTGCTTCACTTTTTATACGAATCAGTTCTTTTGTAAGGGAAACCAATGCGCCTTCTTCCACGGAGGCGCAAAGACGACATTTTACCATGTCCCGCATGATGGGAAGGCCTTTGCCAAGCGCATCTTTTTTCATTTGGTAAGGGCTTATCGATAAACAGGGCGTAACTTAAGCAGCGTCATATTAGCATGGATGACATGTGCTGTCAATAGCGGCGATTGGAAAAAAGGCCTTGCATTTTTCCAAAACCCAGCCTATAATGCCGACTATCCTTTTCCATACATTCTTCCTTCCCGTAAAAGAAGGCATTATCATGTGTAAAAGCGAGGGATGGTCTTGCAGCCTGACCTTATCATTCGGAATGGTTTTGTGGTGGACGGAACGAAAGCACCGGGCTATCCGGCGGATGTGCTGCTTGCCGGCGGGAAGATCGCTGCTGTCGGCAAGATCGGACCTATTCCGGGAGTCCGGGAACTTGACGCCAATGGGCATATCGTCTGCCCAGGCTTCATTGATCCGCACCGCCATATCGATGCCGCGCTGCTCCGAACCAGGGAATACGGAGAAATTGAACTACGCCAGGGCATCACCACAGCTTTGTGCGGCAATTGCGGGTTTTCCCTTTTCCCTTGCGAAAAATCTATGCAGCAGGATCTGCTGCGCTTTCTGACACCCGTCATGGGCGATATGACGGATTTAAGCGCTTACGAAAGTTTTGATGAGTACCGTGCGGCTGTGGAAGAAGCACGGCCCTCTTTGAACGTGGGATCTTTCGTGGGCAGCGGCACCGTGCGCATGGGGTTTTCGGGATATTCAAACGATCCCGTACCTCCTGAGCAGCTTGCCTCATCCTGCCTGAAGATCGGTAATGCGCTTTCGCAAGGAGCGTTCGGCCTTACCATGGGCCTTATGTATTCCCCGGAAAACTACTATGGCCGGGAGGAACTCATACAGCTTGCCAAAGCCCTTGTTCCTTACGGCGCTCCGCTTGTGACACATATCCGGGGAGAAGGGACTGGGCTTGCCCGCTCTGTTCAGGAAGTGCTGGATATTGCAATGATGGCGGGCGTTTCCTTGGAAATCAGCCATTTCAAGGCTGCCGGCAAGGCAAGCTGGGGCAAAATATTTCAAACGGCCGTCTCCCTTGTGGAGGAAGCCATCGCTTCCGGCCAGAACGTTTCATGCGATGCTTACCCGTATGAGGCGGGTTCCACATCTCTGCTCACACTGCTGCCGCCCAAATGGCTTGCCGATGGAACGCAGGCACTGGCGGAAAGGCTGAAAGCGAAGGAGGCAAGGGAAGAACTGGCATATATCCTTCAAAACGAGCAGCCTGACTGGGACAACATCGTGGCCTCCTGCGGGCTTCAATCCATCTGGATCTCCTCAGTGAACAGGATGGAGAATAAGTGCTTTGTTGGTAAAAGCATCGCTGAATCCGCACAAGGGAAAGGTATTTCCCCGGCAGAGCTGCTTTGCGACCTGGTGGTTTCGGAGCAGGGCGGCGCCGGTATCATCAATTTCATTATCTCCGAAGAGAACCTGCGCAAGGTGCTTGCCTGGGATCCCATCCATATCATATCCGATTCCGTGCTTCCGCCGGGCAGGCCTCACCCACGATATTACGGCGCTTTCCCCAAGATTTTACGCAAGTATGTCCGGGAGGAAAAGCTTCTTACCCTGGAGGAAGCCATTCACCGCATAACCTTAAAAACCGCCGCCCGCTACGGACTTTATGGAAAAGGTCTCCTGAAGCCGGGGATGGATGGCGACATCGTGATTTTCGATCCGGATACCATCACTGATACCGCAACCTATGAAGAGCCGGAGCAATTGGCAAAAGGCATCCGCATGGTATTTATAGGTGGCATCCCAGTGGCGGAAAACGACAGGATCATTCAAAAGGGTCAGGGCAGGTTTATGGTCAGAACAAGCAAATAAATTTACATATGCAAAGGAGAATGCACCATGAAACAGGATGTCTACGAACGCCTTCGGGAACTGAACCTGGAACTCCCCACTCCCCCGGCCATCGGCGGCCTGTATACCCCCGTAATGCCGTTTGCGGAAAACCTACTTTATTTGAGCGGCGTGGGTCCAAATATTCCTGGCCGTACGCAGTATTCCGGCAAGGTAGGCAAAGACCTGACCATCGCCCAGGGGCAGGAGGCCGCCAAGGCAGCGGCGCTGAACCTGTTGGCCAACCTGCAGGCGGCTGTGGGCGACCTGAACCGCATTAAAAAGATTGTAAAGGTTCTGGGCTTTGTAAACTGCGGTCCGGATTTTTACGATCAGCCCCAGGTAATCAACGGCGCCTCTGCGCTGTTCATCGAATTGTTTGGTGATTCCGGGCGCGCAGCACGCTCCGCCGTGGGCATGGTAGCGCTGCCGACCAACATCCCCGTGGAGATTGAAGCGCTGGTGGAGCTGGAGAAATGATAAACCTCATTTGAGCGGGGTCATCACGGCCCTTCAAATCAGGAAGGCCGCATGGTAAATTGATTCCATGCGGCCTATCTTTATACAATTTCAAACGGCTACGATGGATAGCTTATAGCAAATCATATCCCGTCAAGCAGCCGGGCCCGCTTTCTGTCCCGTGGGCAGCATGTCGGCCTCCACCTTGATTTTCACATCCACGCTGGTGCCTTCCCCGGGGTCGCTGTGTATGGTCAGGCCATACTCCTCCCCGTAAAACAACTGAATACGGCGGTGCACGTTGCCAAGCGCAATGCCGATAGGCCGCCCGCCTTGCGAAGACGCGGGTTCCTTGTTAAGCAGCGTGCGCTTAATGGCAGCCAAACGTTCCTGTGGTATACCCTGTCCGTTGTCCTGAACCCTTAATATGGCATCATGCCCTTCCCGGCGCACGGAAAGAAGCACCTCAATGCCCCCGGAATCCCCTGTGCCATGCTCACAGCAGTTCTCCAGCAGGGGCTGGAGTACGAACCTTGGAATATTCATGCGCATCAGGTCCTGGGGAATGTCCATGCGTACGGAAAAAGTGGCCCCGTACCTTAGCTGCATCAGCTTCATGTAGTGATTGATATAAGCCATCTCCTCCTCCAGCGTCCAAAGGATGCTCCATTCGGAAAAGATTGGCTTTAGTGTTTCCGCCAATTCCACCAGCATATCGGAAACCTTGTCCGCCCCCAGGAAAGTGGCTTGCCAGCGGATGGATGCGATGGAATTGTAGATGAAATGCGGATTGATCTGCGCCTGAAGATGGCGTATTTCCATCATCATCATGGCCCGCTGCGTCTCCATATCCCTACGGTGCAGCTGGGTAATGCTGTTGGACATTAAGTTGAACTGCGTGCTGATGAGATCAAATTCTTTGATGTCCGAGTGGATCATCATATGGCCAAGCTGGCTCTTTTCCGATACGGTTTTCAGTGTGGAGACAATCTCCCGGAAGGGTTTTGTAAACCGGTTTGCCCAGGTGGCGTACAGTATGCAGGAGGCGGCAATGACGATAAGTGCGATGCCGATAAAGGAGGTGTACAGGTTCGTCACGTCATTCATATATACATTCATGGGGATGTATCTGGTCAACAGCCAGCCGTTGGAAGGGATGCGGTAATAAATCAATTGATATTCGGTTCCATACTTGATGTTCATGCTGCCATAGGAGGAGTTGGGATCAATGGAATCCATAAAAAAGGCCTTTTGCCCGGTCGTGGATACGTCCGTGCCGGAGATTTGAAGCCCGTCCCGGTTAAGCAGCAGCACGCCGCCATCCGTAACGTCCAGATGCTGGTAGCATCGGCGCAAGGCGGATTCCTTCACGGATACCAGCATATAGATTGTATCCTGATAGGTGCTTTTAGCCGAATAGGAATAGACAAAGGGCTGTATGCCGCAGATCATGATCTGACCGGATTCCTTGGGCTGCGCGACCTCGCGCTCGGTAAAAAAGGAATGCCAGTATGCGCCAAGCCAATCTATCCGCCAGCCGCCCCGCGGAACAAACAATTCAGCAAGATCCCGCCTTGATTCAGGAACATCATAAAAAAAAGACCATGTGCTTGATGCGCCGCTTAAGCTGCCATCCTTGCGGTAAAACAAAATGGCGTTTATATTCTCATATCTTGCCATCGTGCTTCCGATTATGGAGAGCATATCCCGCCGCGCCTCGATTTTCTCCACCTCGGTAGCGGGTATGCCTTTCAAATAATCCATGACCTGCGTGTTCTGCCGGACCATGACCCCAGCCATATAAGCATCTTTTAACAGGGATTCCATTTGTTTTGCCGCAACCGAAAAAGCGCTTAGGGTGGTCTCCTCATTGTGCGTTTGCAGCGTATTCACATAATGCATGGACAAAATCACCGTGAGCAAAAAAGTAACCAGGAGCAAAAATACCAAAGCGGTTACGATAAGCCTGGAGCGGAATGTTGCAATGAGCTTTCGCCGGGCCATTAACTGCGCCTCCATTGACTGGGGGACAGCCCTGTCTGCTTTTTAAAGAACCTGCTGAAATACGTGATGTCTGAAAAACCGCATTTTAACGCCACTTCGTTGACCGGCAATGTCTGATCCAACAGCAGGCCTTTGGATTTGCGAATTCTAAGGTCTGCCACAAAATCTGAAAAACGCATGCCCGTTTCCTGCTTTAAAAGCGTGGAAAAATACCCCGGGCTTACATGGATCGATGCGGCCATCATGGAAAGCGTCAGATCGTCGGACAGATGCTCCGTCAAAAAAGATATGGCTTCCCGCATTTTTTCACTGAATGCGGAGTCCACCGCTGGGTTTGCACAGCCCAACTGGGCGTTCAGTATTGCCATCATGCTGCGGAAGCTTACCGCCTTTTGCAAGCTTTCATGGCAGGCGGACAGCGTTTGTGTTGTTATACCAGGATTGTTTTTTGCCAGGAAGGAGGTGAAGGCATACAGGCTGTCCAATACCTCCACCCGGCCTTTGCCAAGAGAAAAGCGGATCTGATCTATCAGGCGTGACTGTTCTCCGCGAAGGCTTGGAATCAGGCTCCATCTGAGGGCGTTGGCCTTCAGTTCCTCCAGCCAGGCGGCAATATCGGGGTCCGCCACTTCACCCTTTGCATCCATATGCAAAAGCGAAGAGTCCATCAGGTAACTCCGGCTTTGCAAAATATGGGCCCGGTCCAGCAGTTGAGGCAGCGCTTCCCACCCGGGCAGCGCAGGGCAGAACACAAAGCGCAGCTGCGCGCCGAAATTCTGCGAGGCATAATTGGCAATGTCGCTTAAGGAGGATGGCAGTATGTGCAGAACCTGTTCCGAAAGCTTCGGAAGCAGCAAAAGAATGATTTGCTGAGCAGAAGCGCATAGGGTGGTGATCGGCTGGGAAAGCCGTTCCAGGAGCATCCTTTGCACATATTGCCGCACCAGGGGTGTGGCTTCCCTCTCCTGGATATGGGCCGTCAGAAAACACGGCGGACAGGGAAACGCATATCCGGCATTTGACAGCCCCTGCAGGTATTGTACAGCATTAAGCCGATGCCCTAAGGCGTAATCCGCCAGCAGCCCGCTGGCCACCCGTACCCTGCGCAGCGTCTCTTCCGCTTCCTGATCCTCCTCCGGGACGGGTAGCTGGGATTGTACCTTCAGAAGGGCTTCCTGGATTTTATCCCGCGTCATAGTGGCTTTAACCAGATAGGAAGAAATATCGTACTGCATGGCTTCATGCAATGTCTCGAAATCTGCCATGCAGGTGATCACGATGATAGCACAGCGCTTATCCTCCTGGCGTATCTTTTTGATCAGACTAAGTCCGTCCAGGGAGGGCATGCGTATGTCCGTGATGACGATGTCCGGGCGGTACTGGCGGAAAGATTCAAAGGCACTCTGTCCGTTTGCGCATTCCGCAACCAGACGCAGCTTGAGCTTGTCCCAGTCGATGGAGGTGGATAAGCCGATCCTGACCAGCATCTCGTCCTCAGCGATCAACACGGTGTGCATGACTCTTTCTCCCTCCCAATATTCTCTCTTTTTCGACCTGATCCTAAGATATGTAATTGACAAAACAGCATTCTACACAATGAATTGTAGCATATGTTTTGTCAGTTGCAATATTTCGTTTTCTGCATTTGATGTACAATCTGGTCAAATTATTGGAGTATCAGATAAATTTGTCATTTTCCACAGTATTTTTGTGCAAGTCTGTAAGAATCATCGAAGAAAACTGCAGGGAATAGTGAAAATCATCCAACGGTTTGTATATGGTTTTTCGCATTTTCTTCATGCTACAATAAGCCCAGAAACCGCACGCAACCGCCAAACATATGGAATGGGAGGTGCCGGGGCTTATCGTAATCAAATATGGCGGCAAAGTGGCGTCGAACTTAAGCAAGCATGTTCTTCTATCTCTAATTTTGTCACTTTATGGCGATTTGATTGGCAATTGGATTTTTCATCGGAAGAATTCGGCTGTTTAGCCGTTTTCAAAAAAGGAGGACAAAAGATATGAAACGGGTAAGTGTCTTATTTCTGGCCATGGTAATGCTCGTAAGCCTGTTGCCGGGCCTAGGGGCCGCCTTCGCGGAAGCTGCGGCGCCAACAGTGGTAACCATCGGTTCCGCCAGTTCCTTCGAAGAAAACTGGCTGGATCAGGAAGTTACGAAGATCATTGAAAAAGACCTGAATGTCAAGTTCGAGTACAGCTTTTATGATGCCGACAAGATGAGCCTGATGCTGGCAAGCAACGATCTGCCGGACATCGTGATCGGCACCCAGGAAACACTGCCCACCGTGCTGCAGAACAAACTGGCAATGAACCTGGACACGGTGCTGGACCAGGCCCCCAACATTGACCTTCCCATCTACAAGGCCCGCAATGAATTGGTCCGTACCCTGATGGGCGGCGAAGAAAAGGGCTTGTATGTGCTGGCTCCCGGCATGGGCCCGGAGCGTGTTGGCGCCGGCAAAATCCCCGGCCGCGGCTACACCATCCGTTGGGACTGGTACAAGGAAATCGGCTGCCCCCCCATCAACAACGATGAAGACTATATAAACGCCATCAAGGCCATCGCGGCTTTGCACCCCACCACAGAGGATGGACGGCCGATCAGCGGCATCGGCACCTACAACCTGTTTAACCAGTACTATGTCCGCGGCGCCTACACCAAGGATGTGGCCGTAAACCCCTGGACCTTCAGCGGCTATCTCTTCTCTGCCGGTGTGGATGACGGCGTCCTGTATGACGGTTATATGAATGCGGACCGTTCCGGGTACTGGAAGGACATGAAGTTCTTCAACGCCCTGAACAAGGATGGCTTGTTCGACCTGGATTCCTTCACCATGACCATTGATGAGTGGAACGCGAAGATCAGGTCTGGCTCGTATATCGCCGACCTGTACACCGCTCAGACCATGTACAACGAAATGGTAAAAAAGGATCCCAATACTCTTGCCGGCTTTGTGGTAATACCCTCCGAAGGCGCCGTAGTGCATGCCAACAAGCTGAACATTACCGGCAATGCCCCCACCAACTTTATGTTCATTCCCGCCAACTGTGAAAACTGGAAGGCTGCTTTGAGCGTATTCAACTACATCAGCAATCCCGACTATATCCGCACCGTTTTCTCCGGCGTAAAAGGTGAACAGTGGGATTACGATGCGAACGGCGTGCCCGTTTTGTTCGATGAAACCATTTCTGCCCGCGCGGCCAATGACGCAGCCTGGCAGTTGACCGGTTTCGGCCGCGGCACCGTCGCCCATTGGAACATTGCCCAGCCTACCTCCTATCATCCCGACGGATATAGCTTCGACCTGATGGAGGAACCCGAAAACCGCGCTAAGGGCCTGAGCAAATTGCATCAGGACTATGACGCTTACTACAACGTCGTCTATCCGGGCCAGGCGCTGGTAGACCTGGTAACTGCTGGCAAGACCATTGACCTGAGCAACGACTATGCGCAGACGGTCTCCGTTGGTGTCAACAACATCCCCCTGGATATCAAGCGCATCATGGACGCCTGCAACGACATCATGTACCGCGCTATGCCCAAGCTCGTCATGGCGGAAAGCGATGAGGAATTTACGGCCGTGCAGCAGCAAGTGTTCCAGGATCTGAAGGATGCTGGCGAAGAGCAAGCCTGGGCCTGGTGCAACGAAAACTACAACACAGTTCGCGACCAGGTGAAGCCAATCTTCGATCAGGCCCGTGAACTCTATGTGGAAATGTACCTGAACAAATAACCAGTTTAATATCTGGATACTTTGTCCGGCAGGAGGGAATGCGTTCCCCCTCCCTCCTGCCGAACGCGTATGTGAAGGAGTGGAGGACCATGCTGGCAACGGGAAAGACCGCCGGTGCACCCCTTTCCCTGGGGCGTCCACGCAAGCGGAAAAAGGCGTGGCATTTATTTTACATCGCCCTGCCGCTTATGATCCTGGTGGTATTGTTCCGGTACGTACCGCTCTTCGGCTGGGCGCTGTCCCTGTTTGAGTACCACCTGGGAACGCCTATTTTTGAAAACAAGTTCGTGGGTCTTAAATACTTTCAGATGATCCTACAAAACAAGGATACTTTAAGGGTGATGATCAATACCATCATCTTTGCCCTGATTTCCTTCGCGACACTGCCGCTGCCAATGCTGCTGGCGATCTTCTTAAATGAGCTGCCCGGGCGCAGGTTCCGCAAAACGAGCCAAACGCTGTCGACCCTGCCCTACTTTATCAGCTGGATTATCGTGTATTCCATTGCGTTCAATTTATTCGGCAGCGAGGGAATGCTCAACCAGATCAGGGTGTTGATGGGTCTCAAACCTTACCGGCTTGGCGTTCTGACCGATCCCGACTCCGTTTATTGGTTCCAAGGCTTTTTGACGATATGGAAGACCCTGGGCTGGAATGCCATTATTTACATCGCGGCTCTTACCGGCATCGATCAGGAATTATATGAGGCAGCAAGGGTGGATGGCGCGGGCCGGCTTAGGTGCGCACTGCACATCACCCTGCCGGGGCTGATGCCCACCTTCCTGGTGCTGATGTTATTGAACGTTTCGAACTTTGTGAACATCGGGTTTGAACAATACTTTGTGTTCAACAACTCCTTTGTGTTTGACAATATCGAGGTTATCGACCTGTACAATTACCGCATGGGCCTGCAATTGTTCGACTATTCCTATGCCACCGCCATCGGAATCCTTAAATCCTTCATCAGCATCTCCATGCTGTTCATCGCCAATACCGTTGCCAAAAAGTCCCGTGGCGAAGGCATCGTGTAAGGAGGAAAGAACATTGCAAAAAACAACAGCGTCCCGAAAGATATTCAACGTATTCAACTATCTGATTTTTATCGTATTGATCATGCTCTCCGTTTACCCCATATGGTATATCTTTATCACCTCTGTCAGCCCGGACAGTGAATCCGCCCACTTTTTCCTGCCGGGCGGCTTCACCATGGAGCATTATGCTCAAGTGTTCCGCATGGAGGGCGTTCTTCCCGCCATTATGATCTCCGTTCTACGTACACTGACGGGCACAGGCTTGACTGTGCTCTCCTGCATGCTGCTGGGGTATTTGTTCTCCAAGCCGGAAATGCCCTTCCGCAAAACGCTGTACCGCTCGCTCATCGTTACCATGTATGTATCCGGCGGCCTGATCCCCAGCTATCTCGTTATGCGGGCGTACGGCCTTCAAAACAACTTCTTGGTTTACATCCTGCCTATGGCAGTTTCCGCTTATTATGTTGTGCTGATCAAGACCTTTGTGGAACAGCTGCCCGCCGCAGTGGAGGAATCCGCCAAGCTGGACGGGGCAGGAACGATGACCATTTTCTTCCGCATCATACTTCCCATGTCGCTGCCCATTATCGCCACCATCGCCGTCTATGCGGCCGTAGCCCAGTGGAACAGCTGGTTCGACAATCACATTTATGCTTTTACCGAAAAAAGGCTGTTAACGCTGCAATACCTGCTCTACACATACCTAAAGCAGGCTGAGGTTCTGGCCAAGCAGATCGCCAATTCTCCCGACGCATCAGCGAATATGGTCAATGCCCTGACGCCCAAGACCGTACGAATGACCATCACCATGATCACGGTATTTCCAGTATTGTGCATTTACCCCTTCCTGCAGCGTTTCTTTGTCAAAGGCATCATGATCGGCGCCGTTAAAGGTTAAGGCGCCGTCATTAAGGAGGAGAGTTCATATGAAAAAACTGAAAATCGGCCTGGTTGGAGCCGGCAACATCGCTGGAAGCGCACACCTGCCCGCCTATCAAAAGCGGACCGACATTGACCTGGTCGCCATCGCCGACCTGAATCTAGGCAGGGCACAGGATGCCGCGAAAAAGTACGGCGTCCCCCACGCTTATGCTTCCGTGGAAGAAATGCTTCAAAAAGAAGACCTTGACTGTGTGGACATCTGCGTGTGGAACGGTTCCCATGCGCCGGTAGCCATTGCAGCGGCCAAGGCCGGCAAGCATGTCCTTTGCGAAAAGCCCATGTCGCTGAATGTGGAAAGCGCATTGCAAATGGAAAAGGCCATCCGGGAAGCCGGAGTCACCTTCATGGTGGCTGTGCCCCGCCGCTTCCATTCCGAAGTGACGCTGCTCATGGATATGGTAAATCAGGGCAAGCTCGGCAATATCTACTATGCGAAGACCGCCATGATCCGCCGCCGCGGCACCCCCATCGGCTGGTTTACCGATATGCGTAAATCAGGCGGCGGCCCCGTGCTGGACATTGGCGTCCATTGCATCGACTGTACCTGGTACTTGATGGGCAGGCCCAAGCCCGTTCGCGTCAGCGCCAATGTTTCCCATGCCATCGGGAATTTCCAAACCAAAGGCGTTGACCGCTGGAAAGCTTTGGACAGTGATGTAACGGCCTTCGATACGGAGGATTCCGCCGCCGGCGCCATCCATTTTGAAAACGGCGCCACCATGCTGTTTGAGGTAAGCTGGGCTTTAAACTGCCCCAACCAGGAATATACTCAAATTTGCGGCAGCCTTGGCGGCGCCACGCTGAACCCGCTGACCATTTATACCGAGGAAAACGGATACCTGACCGACAACAAGCCCACGACCCTCACCGTAAACCGGTATGAGGTGGAGATCGACCACTTCCTCCACTGCGTGCGCACAGGTGAAAAGCCTATCCCCTCCCTGGAGGACGGGATCATGGTGCAAAGGATGCTGGAAGGGATTTATACTTCTGCTAAGCTGGGCAGAGAAGTGGAAATTTGACCCCTTTTGCGCTTTTTATGAACCATGCAAAGGAGGACCGAACCTATGCGGATTGGCGTGGTGATTCCCCTTCAAGCGGATGTGGAAAGCTGCATCCGCCCCATGCGGGAACTTGGCTTTACAAGCGGCCAGCTCACGGTGTGGGATATGTCATTGTACACCCCTGAGATGGCCGGAAAAATCGAAAAGGTCTGCCGTGAATTTGAATTTACCGTAACAGCCCTTTGGTGCGGCTGGTCCGGCCCGGTGGTATGGAAATACCCGGACATGTACGATACCCTGGGCCTTGTACCGGATTATCTGCGTGAGCGGCGTTTGTTTGATCTACTAACTGGAGCGAAGTTTGCCAAGGAACTGGGTATCCGGGATGTAGTAACCCACATCGGCTTTTTCCCGGACAATCCCTTTGATTCCCGCCATGTGCAGATCGTGCAGTGCTTGCGCCTGCTGGGAAATGAAATGAACAAGAGCGGCCAGCGGTTCCTGTTTGAAACGGGCGAGGAACTTCCCGTAACGCTGGTACAACTGATCGAAGAAGTCGGCACCGGGAACATGGGTGTCAATTTCGACCCGGCGAACCTTATGATGAACGGCCGGGCCAATCCGGTGGACGCCATGGACCTGTTAGGCCCGTACCTGATGGGCCTTCACGGGAAAGATGGCCGCTATCCTCAGGGTAAAGAGCCCAAGGGCAAGGAATTTCCATTAGGTAAAGGGCAGGTAGATTATCCCGCGCTGCTTAAAAAAGTAAAGGCTCTGAACTACCAGGGCGACATCACCATCGAGCGGGAGATTCCCGCAGGTAAGGAGCGCGACCAAGACCTTGTAAACGGCAAAAAGTTTCTGGAATCTTTATGGAATGAGGTGTGATGTATGATCAATCGTCTTCCTTTGGGCGTTCAGATGTTTACTCTGCGGGATGATTATGCCGCTGATGCGGAAGGCACATTGAAGAAAATCAAGGCTATGGGCTACGACGGCATCGAGCTTTACGGTGGCGAAGGAAACAATCTTCCAGCGGAAAAGCTGAACGAGCTTCTGGAAAAAACCGGCCTTACGGTGTTCGGCTATCAACCGAACTGGCCCTTCGTGCAGGAAGATACCATTGAGCGCACGTTTGAATTTTGTTCCAGCATGGGCATCACCCGCATCGGCGTGGCCTCCGCCCCCATTGAAATGCTGCCTAAGCGTGATACCCTGGAACAGGTGATCACTCATCTTAACAAAATGAACGAGTTGGCCCGCAAGGCTAAATTCCAGCTTGGTTACCACACCCACAAGACGGACTTTGTGGTGGTGGACGGTAAGACCGCCTGGGACCGCATCTTTGAAAATACGCCCCAGGATTTCACCATGGTGCTGGATACCGGCAACGCCCTGGCCGGGGCTGCCGATTCCATCGCTCTTTTGAAGAAATTCCCGGGCCGTTCCCCCTGGGTGCATTTGAAGCCCTTCAAGCCGGAAGTCTTAGGAGCCACCATGGTCGGCGAGGATGCCTTCAACTGGCCGGAGCTGCTTGAAACCTGCGTCAAAGTGGGCAAAACCGACACCATGCTGGTAGAGTATTCCAATTATGCCCGCTATCAGCCCATGGAGGCCGCGGCGCTATGCTGCAAAAAAATCCGTGAACTGATGAAATAGGGAGGATTCCCATGCAGATTTATGCCAAGAGGCTTTTTGACGGGAACAAATTCCTGTTGAATCAAGTGGTGACAGTGGCAGACGGCATCGTCACCGCTGTTGAGCCAGGAGAAGCTGGTGGTCTTTTTGCAAATCTTCTCTCGCCGGGGCTGATTGATGTACACCATCACGGGGCGTGGGGGTTTGATACCTCCCGCCCCGCATGGGATAAGGCGGAAAACTGGACACGGAAGCTTGCCGAAAATGGTGTGGCAGGGGTGCTGTACACCATCGCCACCGGGCCCAAGGATGGAACAATGAAGGCCCTGGCCTTTGCCAAGGAAATGATAGCAAGGCAGGCAAAAGGCGAACTACCTGGCGCGCGCATCCTGGGCGTACACCTGGAAGGCCCCTTCATCAGCGAAAAGCGGTCCGGGGCCATGAACAAAAGCTTGATTCAGCCCCCTTCCATCGCCGCCTTTGAAGAAATCGCCGGGGAATATAAGGACATCGTCCGGGTGGTCACCTTGGCTCCGGATGTTCCGGGCGCCATGGAGCTTGCGAAATACCTGAGCACCCAATCCATCCGCGTTCAGGCGGGGCACACCGATGCCACTTTCGAGCAGGCTGAGACTGCTTTTGTGGGTGGCGTAACAGGCATCTGCCATTTTTTTAATGCCGCAAGGCCCATCCAGCATAGGGATCCCGGCCCCCTCACCGCCGCGCTTTTGCACCCGGAGATTTACAGTGAGATCATCTGCGACATGGTGCATGTGGACCCCGCAGCCATCCGCCTTGTTTTGAGATGCAAGGGTGCGGATCATATGATGATGATCTCCGATTCCGCCCCTACCGCCGGCCTCCCGGACGGAAGCTATTATGTGAACAATCATCCCGTGATCGTGCGGGAAGGCAGGAACTACACCGAATCCGGCGGTATCGCCGGCAGCGGAAAGCAGACAGGGCAATGCGTGCGTTTTCTTTGTGACGCAGGTGTTTCCACTGAAGATGTACTCACTATGGCTGCGGTGACGCCCGCCAGGTGGCTATCCATGGAAGGGCAGTTAGGCATCATCAAACCCGGCAGCCACGCCTGTTTGACCGCTTTCCATGAGGATATGAGCCCGGCCTTTACCCTGGTGGATGGAAAGAGAGTATTAGCCTAAAAGCATACGCAAACGCCCGGCATACTGTCGGGCGTTTTCATATTTTTTTGGTTGCATCAGATGGACAAGAATGTAATAGTACGAGAGCCTAAGCCTTCCCCTTGAGGGGAAGGTGGCACGCAGTGCCGGATGAGGTGTTACTACAAAAATAGACACCTCATCAGTCGACTTCGTCTTAAGCTTCCCGGAGGGCAGAGCCTTCCGCATTGGAGCGGAGCGACAATGTGGAACACCGGACAAGAGAAGCGCAGTACGGTGCGAAGGGCCTCAAGGGGAAGCCTTTGTCACAAGTTTATGAAAGAACCAATTTCAAGCGCAGCCATGACAGGAAGAATTGAACAAAAGCTCACTTCTTTTGTTGGCAGTCTATAAGCTGGAAGTATTTAGCCAACTACTTTTCCAGGAAGCTTGCAATATGGACCTTGGCCCCCTGATGCTCGGGTTCCAGCTCATGAAGACTGCAAAGAAGCATATCCGCCTCTCCCCTCTCCCCCTTGCCCAGATGCCCCAGCGTCCTCATGAACAGGCAATGGATACGGTTCCTTTTTTGCAGATCCTCCTCAAAGATTTGCAGATCGGGAAGCGACACGGCAAAATACTCGATCTTTACCTCATCGTCCATGTGTTCCCTGCCGTAGGCGATCAGCCTGTCAAAGCGCGTGGCTGCGCCTTGCACATCACCAAGTTCCTGCCTGGCCAATCCCTGGTAGAAGATCATTTCCGGCGGCTGGTCGTTGTAATACATCATGCCTGCCGGGGTAGACAGGCCGGACCCTGCACGTTCATAGGCTGCATGAGCCGCCTTGATATCACCTGACGCCGCGTATGCCTTGCCCATCAGGTAATAAATATCGTTCTCCTGGGCGCCGGTAAGCTTGCCTTCACCAAAGCTTTCCGGGTAGTCCCCCGCCGCTATTTGCAGCCGTTTGATGGACGCCTCATATTCTCCTCGCTGCAATTCCTGGTGGGCAAGCTGCGTCATGGAAATGCGCCATTGGGCAGGCACCTTGCCCTCGCCTCCCTCCCAGGGATGGAAACGTCGGGCAAGCAAATGCTCCAGCGCCTTTTCATATTCGCCCAGCTTATTGAGGACTGTACAGTATTCCAGGTATTGATCGTCCCTTGCCGCAACCAATGCCCAATGGCGGTTCATATACTTCAGCCTGTCTGAAGCCTTCACATGGAGCTTTTTGCGCAACTGATCCAGTTCCATGAATACCCGGGCATCGCCTTCATTCAAGGCAAAGGCCGTTTCCATTTCGCTCAGCGCTTCCTTGTACATAGCCCGCTTGTTGAAGTAGGCCAACGCCAGGTTCCTGTGCGGAATGGCAAAATCGCTTTTCAGGCGGATGGACTCTTCCCAGCATGCAATGGCCCGTTCCGCCTGCAACCGGTCGTACCAGAAGTTGCCCAGGTAGTACAGTGCCTTGGAATGGGGAACATCCCGCTGGGCAGCCTTCTCCAAAACGATCCTGTCCTCCAGCCGGTGCGGGAAGCAGCAGTCGGAAGAGGCTTCCTCGGCCATTTGTAACCACCGGTCATCCCCTTCAATTGCGCCCAGATGATAATAGATCATGGGATAAACATGAACAGGATCCCCGATACGGGCATCATAGGCCTTCAAAACCGCTGCTGCGTCTTCCGCCATGCCCCACTCCGCGTATTCCAGCGCCAGTTCGATGGCTGTGTTGTGGTTGATGCCAGGCATATCAAGCCAAGCATCCCCGTTTTCCCCTTTGGCCAGTGCACGCTCCCGCATGGCAATCAAGTCCATGGGATCGATGAAAAGCGATTCCTCTGCCGCCTTTTTTGCTTCCACCAGGCAGCCCAGCCTTCGCAGCGCCGCTGCCATGGCATTGCGTGCCTTCATGTGATGGCTGTTGCGGACCAATGCCTTTTGCAGATGTTCAAGCGCCAATTCATACTCGCCGCGCCTTATATCAATGGCAGCCACCCGGTAATACCCTGCGCTTTGCCAAGCCGTGTTCCAGGTGGATTTGAAGAATGCGTCGTAGGCTTCCTCCCAATTGTGAAGAAAGCTCAGCGCCACGCCCATGTTGAAATACGGCTCTCCATCGTATGGGTTGGGGTTTTTCAGCGTGATCTTTTGGATAGCAGCCTTGAAGTATGGAACGCTCTCGATGATCAGGCCGCGTTTTAGCAGCAGCTTGCCGTAAGCGTTGTTGATGCGGGCATCGGTAGGATCGCGTTTAAGTCCCTCCAAATAATATTCAGCCGCATCCCAGGTGGCATGGCGGTACTGCTCAATGTGCTGGCCAAAAAGGTACAGTTCCTCATTGGTGGCCGCCTCTTTTGCCGGGGGAATCGCCTGTGCCGGGCTGGGCATAGGCTCCTCACCCCTTGGCTTAAGATCATACGATGCCAAAAGCCGGCCGGATTTTGCATGGACGGACAGCGCCAATTCTTCGCAAGCCGTATCAAAAGAAGCTTCAAACGCCTCCCTGGGCGTAAGCGTAACGGTCTTTTCAAAAACAACCGTATCTCCTGCTATCACCTGAATCAGCGCGTCTTCCTGCACGCCGGTAGTGTATACAGCTATCCTTGCGCGGCCACTTTCCCATTCCAGGCGTACCGCTGCGTCCCTGGTGGCGTTTTTGACCATGCCCACGCCCTTGTAAGGCATAAAGTACTGGGTGAAGCTTTTTTCCTCATAGGGCATCAGCCAGCTGAAATCCGGCTGGTTGTCGGTATAGCAGCCGGTCATCAGCTCAATGTAGGGACCGTCCTCGTCGGTGAGGTTCCTGTCCCAGGCACGGCCGAAGGCCCCATTGCCCCATGTCCATTGCTTTTTGCCGGGAGATATGTGGTGGTCCGCCACGTGCAAAAGCCCTGCGCCGCGGCCATAATCATAATTACCCACGAAATCATAGTCCGAATGGAACGCCATATAGGAAGTAGGCACCGGGATATTGCGGTACCTGGAGATGTCTGTGCCCGGTGCGTAATCCACCTTGTAGTACACACCTTTGGCAATGGGGAAGGCGGAAACATCCCGCTTGCCGTGATCCATTACCGCGTGCACATCCGGCGGGAAAATGGATTGGGTATCGCCGTTGACCGCCACAGCTGGATTGGCCCACCACAAAAAGGTTTGCGGCGCGTCCGTCCTGTTGTACAGCTGGGTGGAAAGCTCCAAATACGCTTTTCCGGGATAGAGCGTAAAGCGCGTCATGCCCTTGGTGCGGAACATGTTCTCGATCTCGCCCACGATAACGGAACAGCTTCCGTCCCGGTTTTCCTCCATTCGCCAGGATACGGGATCGAACGTGCTGGGCCGGTGGTGCTGGGGCCAGTTGAACTCAATGCCCCCCGAGATCCATGGCCCGGCCAGACCCACCAAGGCAGGCTTGATAACTTGATTGTAATACACAAAATCATAGCCGTTGGTCTTGTCAGTGGCGCGCTGGATACGCCCGCCCAGCTCCGGCAGCACCATAGCTATCAAAAATTCGTTTTCCAGGTAAACAGCCCGGTATGCCTTCAAGACTTTTTCATCCGCCACGCTGTCTATGACGCTGTGGGGATACACCTTGCCGGAACTGCCCTGATACACGCGCTTCTCCAGAAATATCGGGTTTTTGTCCGGCTCTCCGGGCAAATACGTGGGGATTTGAACATCCTCCGCCCAAACCTTCACTTGCTTCATAGAAAAACACCTCCAGGATGCTTGTATTTCACAAATCGCACAGACGGAGCGTTACTGAAAACGATAAAGTCTTACCAGGCTCAAGCGTACAAACCGTCTTGGTTGCCTGTGAACGGGATATGCCGTCGTAATAGCTTGTGGCGGGCTCAAAGGCGCAATTATACTCACCTCGGTAGCCCCCCGCAGTGAGCCAGAAGCCAAGATACGGCAGCGCATGCTTGTCAAACTCCATGCTGCATGTCACCCCTTGGGATGGATAGCGGCAGCCGCACCGGCCTTCCTTGATGCGGCCCTGAAGGTAATACTTCACCATGGTTAGGCTTTCACGCGGCGGCACAGATGCAAAGTCATATGTTCCGCCGGTCAGGAGATGAAGTCTTCCCGGCGCACCCAGTTCAGCGCTTTCCAACACGTTTTCCGCGTATTCCGCGCCTTTGGGATAAGATAAGCGCATGTCCGGCTCGTACCGCATCAGGCAATGGCATGTCCACAGGCAGGGGAAAGATTCCCCGCCCGTATGTGTGACCGTATAGCGGTAAGTGACTTTATCTCCATCCAGCCGTATCTCTTTTTGATAGCCATAAGGCAGGAGCTTGCTTATCCCCTTAAGCAGCACGCCATCTTCAAGCAAGTTTGCCTGCATGGCCATCGTCCATATTTCCCCGTGATCCGGGTAGGCGACTTGTTTTCCGCCTACATTAACCGCTTCCGGATCGATGCTGGGGAACGCGTCGTCAAACCCGGATGCATCTCCCAGGGAAAAATCCATGCCGGGTGCAAGGGGAGGATACTCTTCTTTGGGCTGAGCCAGCAGCTCGAAGCTTTTAGGCTTATATAAGATCGATGCGGTTTTCCCGCCCCGCTCCGGGAGGATGACAGCTTTCAGTGTACCGTTTTCCAAAATGACCGCCTTCTGACCGCGATGGCCGGCAAAGAAGGCTTTCGTATCCCTGATGCTCATGAGAGCCTCTCCAATTCCACGACCAGGCTGTCAAAATTCCAACGAAGGGGCAAATCAAGTCCGCGGCTCATCAGGTACGCGCCTGATTTCACATGCTCCGTATCGGCCAGCCGGTATCTATACAAACCATCTTTTGCAAGGCCCTTCAAGCGTACATTGTACTCTGAGCGGTAAAAAGCCGTATGCACAAGGAATGCAAACAGTACTGCACGCCCTTCCTTTTCATACAGCACAGTCTGGATGGGGTCATGGAGCCGCAGTGATTGCAGGCGGTACACTTCTCCAAACTGCACCGTATCCCGGATGCGCTTATACTGTGCGATCTTTTCTTTTAACTGTTCCAGTTCTTCCGAAGTGGATTTTGTCAGGTCCAACCCAATTCCCAACGCGCCGCACATGCTGCTGTCCGCCCGGAAATTTAGGGGCAAGTTTCCCTCATGTGTCACCCAGGCCCGCATGCACTTGACGGGGTAAAGCAAGCTGTACCCTTCCTGGATGAAAAGCCGGTCAACGCCGTCGGTGTTGTCGCTGGGCCAGTACTCGTCAAAGCGGGTGATGCAGCCAAAGTCCACCCGGCCGCCGCCGCCGGCGCAGGCCTCAAATTCCACGCGGGGATGTTTTGCCCTAAGCATTTGCACCAATTGATAAAAGCCCTGCACGTTGCGTACCCAGATTTCCTTGCTGCAGGTTTCGTTGTGGCTGGAGGCGCACTCGCCCATGGCCCGGTTGTAATCCCATTTGACGTAGGCGATGTTGTTTTCACTCAGCAGCCTGTCAAACAAACCGGTGAGATACGCGATCACCTCGGGATTGGTCATATCCAGCATGTATTGGTTCCGCCGCGTCATCACTTCCCTTGTCGGATAGCGGTAGACCCAGTCGGGATGGGCGCGGTACAGGTCGCTATCCGGGTTCACCATTTCCGGCTCGATCCAGATGCCAAACTCCATACCCAGGCCGTTGACGGCGGATATAAGCTCATTTAACCCTTTGGGGAACTTTTCGGGGTTAAACCACCAGTCGCCAAGCCCCGCATTATCGCTGTTGCGCTTCCCGAACCAGCCGTCGTCGATCACGAACAGTTCCACGCCGATGTCTGCCGCCTTTTTCGCCAGCGCGATCTGGGAGGCCACTTCCACATGGAACTCAGTAGCATACCAGGAATTGTACAGCACGGGCAGCGGGTTTTGTGCCATATTCTTTGGCAGCAGCACTTCCCTGGCAAAACGCGCCATGCGGTTTGACATGCTGGCAAAGCCTTCGTCCGTATATCCCGCATATACTTTGGGGGATATAAAGCTTTCTCCGCTATTCAGCGTCCACTCAAAATCCGCATCGCTGATGCCCATCAGCACATGAACGCTGCGGTCGGGAACTGTTTGCACCGCCACCTGAAAGCTGCCGGAGTAGGCCAGCGCGCCAAAGTATATCTCTCCATTATCTTCATTGGCATCCTTGTGCAGGATGAAGATTGGGTTTTCCACGCGCCCAGTCACGCCCTCCAGGCTTTCGTATACCTTCTTGCCGCCGGCCACAGGTTCGTCCGCTATGCGAAACTCCGCACCCCAATTGCCGTTATAATTAATGGAACGGTAGCCGTTCCCAGGTAAAGCAAACTCCGCCGAGTAGAACCGCTCCAGGGTGATGGGTTCTATCCCCATGTTATCGGCAGTCTGCCAGCGTTCCAAAATATCGAATTCCTCATACACCCGGTAATACAGCGTGACAGAAAAGGGGTAATGGATATCTTTAAGCGTCACGGAAAGCGTATCGCCCTGTACATCCCAGCCAGTTACCGTATAGCGGAAATCCCGTACGCCGTCCGAAAACCGCACCTTTACGCCGGTTTCCAGATAGCGCATGTCACCAAAGGCGGAAAGCTCCCGCTCAAAATAGCGCGGGTCCGCTTCCTTTTCAGTCAGGAAATCCTCTATCCGTATAATGCTTTTGCCCCAGTATACGTGTTCCAGCTGCTGACGGCTGTTCACCCTGAATGCATAGGTGTTCGTTTTTAGCTTAAGCAAAAACAGATTGTCCTTCACCTGTATGGCCATGCTGTTTCCTCCATTGCATATCAAACATTGGGGGTGATGGTTATTTCCCGGATGTGGGGAAGGATACCCTCAATGCTTGTGATGCGTATGGTGTTTTTGCCCTTATTCAGATGCACCAACACCTCCCGGCCCAGGATGTCGCCACGCAATGTGGCGCCCCACAGCCCCACGCCGGCCAGGTACGCCTTCACCATCTCTCCGCCGTTTACATATACATCGGCATCGCCGCCCACTCCGGCGTAATAATTGATCCGCAGGATATACGCTCCATCGCCGGGCAGCATCACGTTATCAAAAGCGATCTCCCCACCTCGGCCAAGACCCACGGCCTTGTATTCCCCGTTCCCTGTTTCCATAAGCTCCGCCCCACCGGATACTATGCCCGTGCCGGCGTTTACAACAATGGTTTCCGGCGGATCATTATCGATGATGCGCAGCTCGGTGATGATGGGCACGGCACCCGACAGCCGCCTGACAGCAAGCCTTGCGGAGCCTTCCCCCAGCAGCATGGTCAATTGTCCTGCCACCATAATGCCAGGCGCTCCACCCTTCATCATATCGGCCTTTACCGTATACCTGCCGTCGGTGATTTCCACCTTGAAGGGCGATTCGGTCATGTAATAAAAACGCAGCGTGTAACGCTTGAAGGCGGGCAGGTCATTTACCACAAATTCCGTGCCGCCGCTGAGCATGATGGCTTTTTGCTCACGCGACAGGCTCACCATTTCGCTGCCGTGCATCACCCTCGCGTTTTCCGAGGGATAACGTGTCAGACGTCCATCCATATATCCGCCGCCAACACCCATGGCAAGGGGCTTTACTTCCCTGGCGATATAGATGCCCGTTCCGCCGTGATCGGGCATAACGATATCACGCACCGTTTCCCTTGTCACCTTCATCTTTTCATAGGTGACGGCATTGCCAAAACGGTTGTCGCCATAGATTTCCGCCTCAAACTCGCCCGGAGGCAAAAAGTCAAAGGCCAGGCGCAGCGTACGATTGGCGTTTGTGATGCAGCCGATGACATATTCTTCGGTTTTGTTAACCCAACGCAGCATGGCTACATGATCGCCGGGATAGCCGGAGAGGACCTTTACCCCATCATACTTGGGTTTCAGCCTTCTCAGGAAATTCGTGCCCTCCCAGGGCTCCAGGTGGAAGATGGAGGCGGAATAGTGCTGGCAGCCGGAATCGAACACCGCCGCCAGCGCCATTTGATGGGCCAGGGAGGTGTTGCGGTTTTTGTTGGAGAAGCCGACGGGCGTGTAATCCATAGGCCCTGCAGCGTTGCGGATGAAGGGCACGGTGCAGTTGTGCTCGGCGCTGGGCATATCGCTCCACTTGTAATGCTCCAGGCCCATGATCCCCTCGGCGGTCACGAAATGGGGCCACGTCCGCCCCTCCCCCATGGGCTTGGTGGAACCGTGGAAGTTGATCATCAGCTTTTGCTCTTTCATGATGTCGGCCATCATGTTGTACTGCCAGGCGGTGTGATGGGAATCGTTTTCAAAAAAGTCGATCTTCACGCCGTCAATGCCCCAGCTTTTCCATAGGGGCAGGAAGTGGCTTGCCTTTTCATAGGTGTCGATGCGCTGCATGGCTGTCCATAGCCAGGGAGACACGTTTTTTTTGTGGGCATAGGCGCAGAATTCCTTGATCCAGCTTTCGTCCCACAAGGCGTCCAGCACCACGGCCTCAAAGCCCATAGCCGCTGCAAAATCCACATATTGCTTAGCCTCGGAATAAAACTGAGCGCCCATATCACTGGACCACCAGGCCCACAGCGCCCGGACGGGCTTTATCCAGGATGTATCCTCGATGACCGAAGGAGGATTCAAGTTGTAGTTGAGCGTGGCGTTGACAATGCCGTCCAGACTGTCCTCCACCACCATCAGCCGCCAGGGAGACGCAAATGGCATAGGCGAAGGGATGGGCTGCCCATGCTCTTCCGGGGCAAAGTCCAGTAAAAGCCTGCGCTCCCCCGTGCCCTTCAAATGGCTGATGCAGTAGCTGCCGTTTGTATTCAGCACATTGGCCTCGTTGATCATCACCCAGCATTCATTCAGCTCAGAATACAAAAGGCTGGGCATGCCATAATGCCGGTCCTTATGCTGGATGCCCCAGTCAGTTTTATTGTAGGGCGCTTCATAGGAAGCAACCCAGTCTTGCAGCCACAGTTTGTCAAAGGTTTCGGGAAAGCGAAAGTCCGTGGTCTCATATTGGACCGATAGTGCTTCTCCTGCCAAAGGGATCTCATAGCGGAAAGCCATGCCCTCCTCATACGCCCTAACCCGGAGCACGAAAGGCAGGTCATCCTTCGTAAAATGCAGCGCCGTTTCATTGGCATTATTTACATACACTGCCTTTTTCCCAACGGGAATGGAGTACGTTTCGCGGATTTCAGTTGTTTGCTGATGCGTAAATTGCAGGCCTTGCGTAAAGTCCCCAAGGCTGGCCATAAGACCAAGCCTGCATCCCGCAGCAACAGTTTGACCATGCTTTTCCACGGCATAGCATAGTTCCCCTGCCGTGCCCTGTATAACGGTCACAGACAGTGATTTATCTGGTGACGTTACTTTCCACATATTTATTCCTCCAGGCCAACCTTGTCAGGGATGATGGCGATGCCCCGGATGTGGGACATGGGACCCTTGCCGTTAAACAGACGGATGGTGTTCTTGCCTTTTTGGAGTGGGATCAGTATTTCCTTACCCTCCGGCTTGTTCCAAACCGGGAACCCCCAGCCGGCGGTAGAGTGCAGGTAGGTGTGCACCGCATCATGTCCATTTGCCTCTATGGAGATATCGCGGCTTTCGCCGCCGCAGTAGTCCACCCGCAAAATGTACTTGCCGCTTTCAGGCAAAACCACATCCTCAAAGCGCATCTGGCTATCAAAACCCAGACCCACCGCTTCGTATTCGCCTGTATCTGCACGTATTAATTCCGCTTCCCCCGTCAGCACTGCTTTTTCGGCGCCAAGCAGGATCACTTCCGGCGGGTCGTTGTCGATGACGCGCAGTTTCAGGATGGAAGGGATAGCTCCGGACATACGGCTTATGAGAAGCTTGCCTTCACCTTTTTCAAGGATCATGGAAAGCTCATGAGTGATGAACGATTTGCTGCCAGAACTGGAGACCATCTTCTCGTGGGCAGTATGCGGCCCTTGGGCTGCCTCCAGCTCCCATACGCCTTCCGAGGCGTAGAAGAAGCGAAGGGTATACCGTTTCGTCTCAGGCACGCTTACCTCAAACGCGGCCGCGCCGTTCAGCTGCAACCCGTTTAATTCCTGATTCCAGCGCACAGGCTCGCTGCCCCGCAGCATCTTCGCCTGGCTGCCGGGATATTCCACATACTTGCCGCTCATATAGCCGGAGCAGATGCCGAACTTGGGCTCTTCGATTTTTCCGGCAATGTAGATAGCCGCGCCGCCGGCCGCCAGCAAATTCAGCGAAAGCACATCTTCTTTTGTAACCTTGATGCGCCGCGTTACCAGCATTTCGCCCTTGTCGTCGTCCTCGTAAATTTCCGCCTCAAATACCCCTTCAGGCAGGAAGTCCATCGGCAGGCTTACGGTCTGCTTGTTCACCGTGATTACGCCGACGAACCATTCATCCTTTGTATAGCGGAGGATAGCTGCATGGTTGCCGGGATAGCCGGAAAGCACCTTCAAGCCATCATATTTGGCCTTGGTGCGGCGCAGAAACCGGGTGCCTAACCATGCTTCCATATAATACAGGGACATGGAGTAATGCGACGCACCCGATTCGAACACCACCGGCAGCGCCAGCTGATGGGCCGGTGTGGTGTTCCTGTTTAAGTTGGAAAGGCCGACGGGCGTATAGTCCATGGGGCCGGCCACATTGCGGGTAAAGGGAACAGTGCAGTTGTGTAGCGCGTTTGGCATATTGCTCCACTTGTAATGCTCCAGGCCGAGAATCCCTTCCGAGGTGAGGAAATTGGGCCAGGTGCGCCCCTCACCCATAGGCTTGGTGGCGCCATGGAAATTGATCATCAACTTGTGCTTGATCATCAGATCTGCGATCATGTTGTACTGTTCCATGGTGTGGCGGGAGTCGTTTTCAAAAAAGTCCACCTTTAAGCCGTCCACGCCACAGCCCGCCCATAGCGGGACATGGGCCTGCGCTTTTTCAAAAGTGTCGATGCGCTGCATCCCCGTCCAAACCCAGACTTTCACGTTCTTTTGATGGGCGTAATCGCAGAATTCCTTCAGCCAGCTTAAATCCCAGGCGCAATCCAGGGTGACGGCCTCAAAGCCCATGGCCGCGGCGAAATCCACATAGGCCTTGGATTCGGAATACAACTGCGCCCCGTTTTCATATTCCCACCAAGCCCACAGGGAGCGGCCAGGCCTTATCCAGGAGGTGTCAGCTATAATAGAAGGTGGATTCAGGTTGTAATTCAGCGTTGTATTCAAAAGCTCATCCAAGCTGTCTGTAATGGCGATCAGCCTCCAGGGTGACTGAAAGGGCAGCGGTGAGGGAATAGGCTTGCCCTTTTCCTCGGGGGCAAAGGCCACGGACATTTTTCTTTCTCCGGTACCTTTTAAATGACAGGAACAATAGCTGCCGTGGGTGTTGAGTATGTTTGCTTCGTTCACCAGCATCCAGGTGCCGGTCGAACTCATATGAAACAAACTAGGCATGCCATAGTCCTGCCCAAGAAGTCCGTCTTCCCAGGTATGCTTGTTGTAAGGCCCTTCATACGTTTTGATCCAGTCCTGAAGCCAAAACTGGTCACATTCTTTGGGGAATTGGAACTCTGTCGTCTCATGATTTATAGATAGAGAAGTACCATCTCCCACGGGAATTTCATACCTGAAAGCCATGCCCTCGTCAAACGCCCGCACCCGCAGGATAAAAGGAGTCTCCCCCATGCTAAAGAACAATGCCATTTCTTCAGCATTGTTGTCATACCTTGCTTTTTTCCCTGCCGGGAGCGAATAGCTTTCGCGGATGGAGCGGTCCTCCCGCTTATCATACACCAGTCTCTGCGTAAATTCTCCAATGCTGGTGCTGATGCCAAGAGCGCTTTCGTCTAAAACCAGAATGCTGTCTTTGGTCACGCGGTAGCAGAGGCCGCCCTTGGGGCTAAGCCATACCTCAGCCCGAAGCCGCCCCTTGGGAGAATCAATATGCCACATAGTTCTTCTCCTTCGTGTTCAAATTGGTACCATAAAGCAAAAATAGACATGCCCGCGAAGGTCCAGGGCTCCGAAGCCGAAGCGCCGCCAGTGGCTCCGGAACATCGCCCCTGCCAGTGGCAGATTAAGGCGGTGTGGAGGAGGCTGGCGAAACGGGTTCCGTAACCCGGCCGCCCCCAGTGGGGGCAATAGGCCGGGTGGAGGAAGCGGTCGAAACAGAGCGATGCAAGCGGAGCGCAGCAACGCGACAATTGAGACCGCTGGGCAGGCAAGCGTCAGCGCGGCAGCGCGACGATTGAGCCAGATGGAGGGATGAAGCGAGGTTCCGAAACCGAACGCCGCCAGTGGCGGATGAAGTGAGGTGGAGGAAACGGCGAAACCAGCGGCGGGAGCAAGCCCCCGCCCTACGGCCGGCGGGGCGCAGCGAACACCGCGCCGATTGAGCCGTCGGGGGAGGAGGCTGGCGAAACGAGCAGTGCGAACGGTCGTGAGCAATGCGACGATTGAGCCAGATGGGTAGCAAAGCCCTGGTCGCGCCCGCAGGCGCGATTCCCTATTTTGCCATTTCATCCTTTGACGCTGCCCATAACGATGCCCGTGGTGAAATACTTTTGCAGGAATGGATACACGATCAGCACCGGCAGCGCCGCCAGGAAAATCTGCGCGGCCTTGCCCGTCCTGTCTGATATGTCGGGAATATTGCGCACATCACGGAGCGATTCCATAACCATCAGGTCCCTTGAAATCACCATGGTCTGCAAATATGTCTGCAGCGGATATTTTTCCGGAGAGTTCATGTAAATCAGCCCGTCAAACCAGGAATTCCAGTGGTTGACGATAAAAAATAAGGCGATGGTCGCCAATACGGGCGTGGATACCGGCAGGATGATGGAGACAAGTACCCGTATATGCCCCGCACCGTCCATCAGTGCCGCCTCTTCCAATTCTTTTGGAATGGAGCGGAAGAAATTCATCATCAAAATGACATTGAACACATTTACGAGATACGGCAGAACCAAAGCTCCTACGGAATCAATGAGTCCCGTATAC
>JAEZJP010000188.1 GCA_023415715.1 Bacillota bacterium | reverse complement strand
CGCTATAATGCTCTTGTTGTAGTTGTTTCATTGCAGTTACATTTTACAACAAAAATCACGCCCCTGCTTTGCTGGGACGTGATTTTTTTCCCTCGCTGCCCTACACTTCTTTTGAGACAGCCCCTTTATTGCTGTCCTGCTGAGATGGAAAAAAGGATACCCAAGGGAGAATCCCTTGGGCGGGGTACAGGGGCAGAGCCCCTGTACGTTCTTTATTGATCCATCCTCACCATTTTGTAATATGTCCTGGCTGTGGCCGTATAGACCATGCCGTACAGCAGCGCGAACACACCGGCGGTAAGGAAGATACTGAGGTTGATGATCAGCTTGACACCCAGGCCGAACATGGAAAGCATTTCTGTCATCATGTGCAATGCGCCCCATGTATGCAGTATGGCTGCGATGATGGGCAGGATGAACACTGACAAGATTTGTTTTCGAACGGTGGCCCGCACCTCATCCCTGCTCATGCCTACCTGCTGGAGGATAATAAACCGGTCATGGTCCATGTACCCTTCAGACACCTGCTTGAAATAGATAATGAGCGTGGTGGCCATCAGGAACAGGAGGCCCAGGAAAACGCCCAGGAAAAGGAACCCGCCGTACATGGCGTACCAATCCCGGCGCATCGAATCAACACTGGAAATACTGAAGCTTATATTTTGGGCATCTATGGCATCACGAACATCCTTGGAATACTTCAACAGTGCTTCATCGCTTCCGTCGCTGTTCCACCAGAAGCCTTGCTGGAAAGCAGTTTGCGCATCCGGGCCTTCGATGCTCTTGTAGATAGCCTCGGCAGTCTCCCTATCCTTGACGATCAGGTACATGGGCGGTTCTGTGCCTTTATTATTCTTTTTAGAAATGGGGAGCTCCGCCAAGTTCTCCTTGATGCTGATTACCGTGCTGCCTGCGGTCAGACTGTTTGGTGCCGGGCTGTTCCTGGACTCAAACAGGAGCGCTTCATTGTCCGCAAGCGTATAGGTGCTGCCGGCCATACGGTTATACTCATTCAAAGGGAGAAGGAAAAGCATCCATATGTTTTCGTACTCTTTGGAAGTTATTGTGCTTGTCAATTCCGCTTTGTTTAAAGTATTTCCCTCCCGGTAGACGTTGGTATCAATGAAGGAGGCCTGATAGAAATCGGAAATTTCAACCTTATTCTCTTGGGCTTTTTCCCGTATCAATTCTTCTGCCAAGGCGGGATCAAGTTTGTTTTCCCGGATGCTTAATACATGATCCATGGGATACATGTCCCTAAGCATATTTGCCTGGCCCACATACAGCGCTACCGTAGTGCCGATGGTGATGATAGCCATGGTGCTCAATATGCAGATGCCCGCCAAGCCTGCTGCGTTTTGTTTCATGCGGTAGATCATGCCGGAAACGGATATGAAATTACGGGGTTTATAGTAGTAACCCTTGTTTCGCCTGAGCATCTTCAAAAAGGCAACGCTCCCGGCGGTGAACAGCGCATAGGTACCGATAATTACCAGAATGACCGCAATAAAGAAAATGGACAGCGCCTGCAGGGGATTTCCAACAGTAATGGCCAGCCAATAGCCGGCGCCCATGGCAGCAATGCCGATCAGGGCCAGAAGCCAGCGTGTCTTCGGCTCCCTTTCACCCTTTTGCTGGCCCTTTAAAAGGTTGACGGGGCTGGATAGATGCACCTGCAACCGGTTGTACAATAGCAGGCAGAAGAATACAGCGGCGAACAATCCGATGGTTAAGAGCAGGGGAAGCTGGTTCACCTGAAAGACGATGGGGGTGGGAATGTGCATCAGCGCCTGGACCAGCAGGAACATAAGCTTGCTAAGCGAAATCCCAAGGCCAATACCCGTGATCAGGCTTACAATCAGCAGAGCTGTCATCTCGTGGAATAGAATGCGGGCTATGTGCTTTTTCTCAAGACCAAGTATAGCGTACAGGCCAAGTTCCTTTTTACGGCGCTTAATGAGAAAGCTGTTTGCGTAAAACAGGAAGATCAGCGCGAAAAGGGCTACCACAATGGCGCCAAGCACCATCATTATCTGCAAGGGTGAAGCGCCCGGCATCTTCCTGATTCCGTCGTTCAGGGCGAGCATGGAAAAGGTGTAGAACACGAATATGGTGCAGACTGTACTGAGAAAAAAGGAAAGATAAGTCTGCCGGTTCTTCCACAAGTTGGAAATGGCAAGGCGAAGGTACAAAAACCGCTTACGCACCTAATTCACCCCCGGCGGAAAGAACGGTGAGGGCGTTGATGATCTTCTGGTAGAAGCCGTCCTGACTGATATCGCCCCGGTACATTTGATGGTATACGCGGCCGTCGCGTATAAACATCACCCGCCCGGCAAAGCTGGCAGCCTGGGCGCTGTGGGTGACCATGAGAAGGGTCTGACCTCTTCCATGAATAGAAGCGAAGGTTTGCAAAAGGCTTTGGGAGGCCTTGGAATCCAGTGCCCCGGTGGGCTCGTCGGCCAGCACCAGCTTGGGAGAGGTGATAAGCGCCCGGGCCACGGCGGTGCGCTGCTTTTGACCGCCGGAAATTTCATAGGGGAATTTGGGCAGTATTTCGGCAATGTGCAGTATATCAGCCACAGCAATGAGTTTGGGTTCCATCTCCTTATAGCTTTTCCCGGCAAGAACCAGAGGCAAAAGGATGTTGTCGCGCACGGAAAAGGTATCCAGCAGGTTGAAATCCTGGAACACAAAGCCCAGGTTGTCACGGCGGAAGGCTGAAATTTCCTTGTCCCGGATTTGGGCGAGATCTTTTCCTTCCAGAAGTACCTGGCCTTCGGTGGGCTTGTCCAGCGCGGCCAGGATGTTAAGCAGCGTCGTCTTGCCTGAGCCGGATTCGCCCATGATGGCAACAAACTCGCCCGATTCCACGCTGAAGCTGGCGTCAGTGAGGGCTTCGACCTTTTGCCCGCCCAACAGGGTGGTATATACTTTCTTTACATGGATAACGTCAAGCAGTGGCATTCATTATTCCTCCCGATGATGATTGCGCTCTAAGCACTTGCACATTGTAGCGCAGGATGCGGATTGGTGCCTTGATATAGCCTTACAAACCGGGAGGGAAAACTTACAGTTTTGAAAGGTTGCGCATTTTTTCTTGTAAGAATGTGATTAGAATGCTTTTAGTTGATTTTCCGACACGTCAATGGATACTTCCGTGCCTTTTCCCAGCTCGGAACGGATGGACAGCCGGTGGCCAAGCTTTTGCGCCACTTCCTTGGCAAGATACAGCCCGATGCCCGTAGCCCGTTGGTCCGCCCGCCCGTTATGGCCTGTAAAGCCACGGTCGAATACACGGGGCAGGTCTTCCTTGGGAATGCCCACGCCGCTGTCAGCGATGATCAATACAGGCCCTTCCTGAATATAGATGCGTACAGTACCCTGCTGTGTATACTTGACGGCATTGGACAATATCTGTTCCAATAAAACCTGGAACCACTTTTCATCCGTAAGCACTTTTTCTTCAAAAGGCTCCAATTCGAGGGTAATCTTTTTATGGATGAACAGCAGGGCATATTTTTTGATTGCCTTTTTCACAAGGCTGTACAGGTCGTGGAATCGAAGAACAAAGTCGTCGGTGAGGCTTTCCAGCCGCAGGTAGTGCAGCGCCATTTCCGCGTATCGCTCTGTTTTGAACAGTTCCTCCTCCAGTTGGCCAAGATCAAGCGTATCTCCGCTTTGCAAAAGCAGCCGCATGGCGGCAAGGGGCGTCTTGATTTGATGCATCCATAGAGTATAGTAATCCTCGCGTTCCTTGAGCTTGCGGGTTTGATCGTTTTTCTCCAGAAGCCGGAGTCTGGCCTGTTCCGCAAGCAGGGACTGATATGTTTCCTCCAGCCTGCCCGCGGGGGAGGGCAAGCCTTCCGGCAGTGTTTCCAACCGTGAAAAGGCCGCTTCCATCAGCCGGTGCTTCCGGTGGAACCGGGTCCAGGAGACGATGCCGGTCATTAAAAGCGCAACGCCTGAAAGCTGCAGCGCATACCAAAGCGGGGCCATGTCCAGATGGGAAAGGGAACCTATCATTAAAAAAAGCCCGGCTACCAGCAGGCACAAAAAAAGCGTTTCCGCCTTTTCCCTAAGGAAGGACAAAAATAAATGAAAGCCGGACACTTTTTTCATGGCTGCGCCTCCAGCAGATACCCCATGCCTTTCTTGGTGACGATAAA
>JAEZJP010000181.1 GCA_023415715.1 Bacillota bacterium | reverse complement strand
GGTCCGACAGGCGACACGGGTCCCACGGGTGATACAGGGCCTGCCGTAGGAGTAACAACGTTTGGCTATGTATACCATCTTGCAACGCTTGCAGTTGATGATACCGTTGCCGGCGGAGGCGATGTTCTCTTCAGCAGCAATGGTCCGCTCTCGGGAGTCACCCATACGACAGGATCCTCGGCGATCGTAGTGCCTACCGCAGGCACTTATCAGATCAACTATGGCGTCAACCTCACGGCAGGCACCGGCTCAGCTATCGCCATTTCCGTAGGTGGCACGGCGGATGCGTCCACAAGTATCGATGTGCTGTCTGCTACGGGAGATGTTTCCGGCACAGCTATGCTGACGCTTGCGGCCGGCGTTACGCTGACGCTGAGGAATAACTCGGCCACTCCCTTCACGATGGATATTGCTCCCGGCGTAGGCGCGCAGTTTGACGTCATTCTTCTGTCATAATGCCTTGTGTAAGGATCGTAGATTCAGAATCAGGCGGGAACGCTCCTTTTTAAGGGCGTTCCCGGTTTTTTGAATACTTTATCTTAAGGTATGAACAAGCCGGTGAGTAGGATAAGGTACCAAAACAGTGCAGAATCATATGATTATAGTGGCGTTGTAAGTTTGTTGGATGGAAGCTTTTGCACTCATGAATGGACACGCATAACGCCTGTAGTTCATTCACCAAAGCGTGCATGTCAAAGATTACGTTAAAGTACCCTCATAAACAAAAAACTACAGAAAAAATACGAGGGGGATTTCCATGAGTAATATCGCTTTGCAGATAGAACGCACTACTGCCGGCTCTGTAGCTGCTGGGAGTAATGTCGTGTTCAATTCGATTGTATATTCAGCAGGAAATATAACCTACAACAGCGTTACAGGCGTAATCACTTTTAACGAGCCTGGCCGCTATGTGTTGGATTGGTGGGTATCGACCCAAAGCGCTCCAACTACCACAGGCGTCGTTTTTGCCCTTTCCTCATCCCAGGGTGATTTTCTCGAGGGCACTTCACCCATCAAGTTGGGTGAGGTAGTGGGTATCGGTATTGTGAACGTAGTAGCTGCACCGGTAACAGTATCTTTGGTGAATGCCAGCGGCAGTACCGTTTTCTACTCCACCACCGTCCCAATCACCGCGACCCTTGTGATTGTGGAGGATGATATTGGCGTAACAGGTCCGACAGGCGACACAGGTCCTACCGGCCCGACAGGACCCACTGGCCCGACAGGTCCCACCGGCCCCACGGGTCCGACAGGCGACACGGGTCCCACTGGCCCAACAGGTCCCACCGGCCCGACGGGTCCCACCGGCCCGACGGGTCCCACCGGCCCCACGGGTCCGACTGGCGACACAGGTCCCACCGGTCCCACTGGGCCTACGGGTCCCACTGGACCCACGGGTCCGACAGGTCCCACTGGGCCCACCGGCCCGACAGGCGACACAGGACCAACTGGTGATACGGGTCCCACTGGGCCCACCGGCGATACCGGTCCCACCGGCCCGACTGGTGACACAGGACCAACTGGTGATACGGGTCCCACTGGGCCCACTGGCGATACCGGCCCCACCGGCGATACTGGCCCTACGGGCGACACGGGTCCTACAGGAGATACCGGACCCACAGGTGACACCGGCCCTCTAGTAACAGCTGTAGCCTTTTCAGCTTTCCTGGGGACGCTATCCACTGCCGCCAGCACGCAATTGACTGGCTGGACGGTAACTGCGCCCTATTATGACAACACGACCTTCAATGCAGTTACGGGTAACTTCACCGTGCCTACAACCGGCACTTATGCCATAGAAGCTACCATTAACTATTCCACGACAGCAGCCATTACCGTGACACTGGGCGGGGGCATAAACCCCTCATTCGTTGTCCAAAGGACTTCTCCCGTAGTGACCGATCTTATCAGCGGCTTGTTCCCATTGCTGGATGTAAACGTGGCGCTGGTGTTGTCACTCAGAACAATTCTGGGCAACGGTACCGTGACCATGGCCGGCCAGGTGCAATTGGATGCAGGTGACGTAATCGGCCTGTTCTATGTGGCAAACGGACTGACCGTTCCTTTGACTCTTGGTGGTACGGGCACGCCGGGTATTGTATGGTCAATGGTCCAATTGAGCTGATCTTGTATTTCTTAACGCAACAAAGCCGGGAAAACAGTGTTTTCCCGGCTTTGCCGTTTTACTTTAGGTGACAGATGTTTCCGCTTCGACATATCTTAATCCTGATAAATAAAAAATGATGAAAAACGATGCGGTTATGCCGCAACCTTACGCTAACCGGTGAAGCAGTGGGTATTGGCATTATAGATATTGCCGCAATCCCTATAACTGTTTCGCTGGTGAATGCAGGCGTAAGTACCCTGTTTTATTCCTCTACCGTTCCTCTGACAGCCGCTTTGGCTGTTGTGGAAGATGATGATGCGGTAATACAGGTCCAACCGGCCCAACTGGTCCTACAGGCAATACTGGCCCAACGGGCGATACCGGCCCTACGGGCGATACGGGTCCCACAGGTGACACGGGCCCAACTGGCGACATAGGTCCCACTGGTAATACCGGACAAACTGGCGACACAGGGCCAACAGGCTCTATAGGCCCAACGGGTGAAACTGGCCCCACTGGCTATACTGGTGATGTTATTGGCCTTATCTATGTAGCCAATGGTTTGACTGTGCCATTGACTATTGGCGGCACGGGGGCTCCCGGAATCGTCTGGTCTATGGTCCGCTTGACGTGACGCGCATGACAATCAATAGCCGGGAAGGCCGCGCCTTCCCGGCTTTGTTATAGGGAGGGTGGCAGACATTTCCGCTTCGACATATCATGATACTGGTGAATGAAATATACTGTATAGGAGCCTTTTCATGAGTCGCTACAAGATTTGCGTTTACGCAATAAGCAAGAATGAAGAACAGTTTGTAGACCGCTGGATGGACGCCGTACAAGAGGCTGACATGGTAGTGGTTTTAGATACGGGATCTACCGATGAAACGGCGAAGAAACTTCGGGATCGGGGCGCTTTCGTGTATGAGGAAACCATATCGCCCTGGCGCTTCGACACGGCACGTAATATTGCTATGGATCACATCCCGGAGGATTTTGACATCTGCGTATCCAATGACCTGGACGAGGTATTTGAGCCTGGGTGGCGTAAAAAGCTGGAGGATGCATGGCAGATAGAAAGCACCCGTGCCAGATACCTTTTTGTATGGAGCCATCGTGCAGACGGCACCATTGAGAAGCAGTATCCCATGGAAAAGGTACACCGGCGCAAGGATTTCCGCTGGGTGCATCCGGTTCATGAAATACTGCAATATAGCGGACCGGATCCTGAAGCCATCGTATGGGTGAATGGAATGGTCCTACACCACTATCCGGATCAAACAAAGCCCCGGGCGCAGTACCTGCCCCTTTTGGAACTGTCCGCAAAGGAAAACCCCGAGGACGATAGGACCCTCTTCTGGCTGGGTAGGGAATATATGTACCATGGCAGTTTCGATGAGTGCATCATGACGCTCAAGCGCCATTTGAACCTTCCCTCCGCCCAGTGGGATGTAGAACGTTGTGCCTCCATGCGCTTCATCTCCAAAAGCTATCAATCCAAGGGAGATATGAAGCAGGCGCAGATATGGCTCTACCGGGCCATTGCTGAGTGCCCGTATGTCAGGGAGCCTTATCACCAGATGGCCAGGCTTGGATATGTTACAGGTGACTGGCCGCTTACGATGCTAATGACGGAGAAGGCGCTGGCGATCATGGACAAGGCGGGGGGATACCTTCAGGAGCCTGCGTGCTGGGGCTACAGCCTGTATGATTTGGCGGCCATTGCCAACTACCGCCTGGGGTTGTATCAGAAATCCTATGATTATGCCTTGAAGGCCGTCGAGATGGAACCGAACGATCAGCGGCTTTCCAATAATTTGATGCTGATTGCCGAAAAATTAAAATAGTGCAGAGGATATGTATATGGCTGAATTCAAAATTTGCGTATATGCCATTTGCAAGAATGAAGAAAAGTTTGTGGACCGGTGGATGGATTCCATGGGCGAAGCCGATATGGTCGTAGTGACGGACACTGGCTCCGCAGACGGGACGGTTGACAGGCTGCGTGCGCGGGGTGCCAAGGTTTATATTGACGAGGTAAAGCCATGGCGCTTTGACGTGGCGCGCAATCTTTCGTTAAAGAATGTACCTGATGACGCGGATATCTGTGTATGCACCGATCTGGATGAGCTGTTTGAACCGGGATGGCGGGAGCTTTTGGAAAAGACTTGGACGAAGGAAACGAAGCAGGCCAAGTATATCTACAACTGGAGCCTGAAGGATGACGGCACGCCCTATGTGCAAATGCATTATTCCAAGGTACACACCAAAAAGGATTTTGTTTGGCGGGATCCCGTTCACGAATGGCTGAGCTACGTGGGGGATGGACCCAAGTTCACTGTGTTTGTGGAAGGCATGGTATTGAACCATTATCCGGACGCTTCAAAATCAAGGGGCTCGTATCTGCCTTTGCTGGAACTTGGAGTAGCCGAAAGCCCTAAAAGTGACCGTCTCAGATATTATTTGGGCAGAGAATATATGTATAAGGGCGAGTGGCAAAAGTGCGTTGATACTTTGAAGGAGTATTTGAAGCTGCCAAGCGCCACCTGGAACGAGGAACGCTGCGCCGCTATGCGCTGGATCGCCAAATCCTATCATCAGCTAAAAAACGTAAGGGAAGCTTACGCCTGGTATTTCAGGGCTGCGGCGGAAGCGCCCTATATGCGCGACGCTTATGTGGAATGCGCCAAAATGGCTTATCTGATATCCGACTGGCCTATGGCTTTTTTCATGGCGGAGGAAGCGCTCAAGATCAAAGAACGGTCAAAGACGTATGTGAACATGGGTTATTCCTGGGACTATACACCCAGTGACCTGGCGGCTATCGCATCTTACCGGCTGGGCATGTATGAGCGCGCTTTAGGCCATGCGAAAGAAGCACTGGATAAAAATCCGGAGGATGAGCGGCTGAAAAACAACATGAAACTCATACAGGATAAATGCGGAGTCAAGGTTGACAGCTAGATGGAGGATGCGAAGGAACTGGCAATATGGAACAGTAAAATGTGTGCACATGCAATTTTTTTTGATAGGGACTTGACAATTACACCACAGAATGGTAACCTGTTTAAGGCTGATGGAAACAGAGCGCCAAATATGAAGCGAAGGGAGGCACGGGCTCAATGACAATCAGATTTGCAATTGTAATGGCAAGCGGCAGCGGGTTTGCAAGCGGATTGGCAAGCAGAAACCGTGTCTCTGCAGAAAATAACTTCATAATGGGCGCCTAGTGCTAAAAGACGTGGGATGACGAAGCACTCGGTGCTAAAGTCTGACCACGCCATGATTGTCATCGAAACAGCGGGATACCCATGAACTGTGGGTATGTGCAAGCTTTTTCACGGCGGGGTTGAGAAAATCCCGCCGTTTTTTGTGTCCCCAAAACCATCCGGGCGACAACGTAAGGAGAAAAATGCCATGAAAACCCACATTCCCGAGTATATGCTGTCCGCCTTTGAGGCTCAGGGCATCGACACCCGCAAGCTGATTTACGCCATCCATACCGATATGGCTTTGGATGGCAGCCATGCAGACACCTACGCGGCGCTGGACAATGATCACCTGTATATCCTTTACGGCTTGGAGAAGGTGGTCAAGGTTACGGGAGCACGGCGTATTGTATCCGCCTATGAGATGCAAAGCATGGACTCCTTCGTTTTTAAAGACCTTGGGGAACTGAACTGTGAAAGACTTTTGTCCACAGGCCGGCTGTTTAGCGAGAAGGATGGGGAAGCGAAGGTCCTCATGCTGTTTTCTGTGGGATACCTTTCCTATGTGGAACGGCTGATCAAGGCCGTCAAGAACATCCGCGAGGGTATTGATCCGCTGACTGAGATCCTGGTGGATGAGGAGTTGTTCTGCCCCAAGTGCGGCACCCGCTATCCCGAGCCTGAGCGCAAGCTCTGCCCCAAGTGCATGGACAAAAAATCCATCAACATGCGGCTTATGGGTTTCTTCAAAAATTACTGGCGCAAGGTTTTGGTAGTTTTCCTGGTGATGCTTGCAAGCACGGCCTTCGCCATCTTAACGCCATACGTCAGTTCCAAAATGCTCTTTGACGACGTACTGGCGGAGGGCGGAAAGTATTACGGCATGGTGTTTGGCATTGTGGCCATGATTTTCCTGGTACGGGCGCTGGGCGTTGGTATGAATATGCTGTACGGCTATTTGCTGGCCCATACGATGCCATGGATCATCTATGACCTGAAGGTCAAGATTTTTGAAGCCATGCAGCGACTATCCGTGGGCTTTTACACCTCCAAGCGCACCGGCGCGCTGATGAACCGGGTCAATAAGGATGCCACCAACATTTACTGGTTCTTTGTGGATGGGCTTCCTTACGTGATCATCAACGTGCTGACCTTTGCTGGCGTGATCACGCTCATGTGCCTGCTCAATCTGACCCTGGCGGCCATCTGTCTTGTTGTGATGCCTGTCGCGGTGATCATGTTCAGGATCCTGTGGGGCATTTTCCGCCGCTTCCACCATAAAAACTGGGTGTATGGCTCGCAGCTCAATGCCATGGTATCCGATTCCGTCAACGGCCAGCGGGTGATCAAAGCCTTTGCCAGGGAGGATGACGAAACCTCGAGGTTTATGGATGTGGGCAACAAGCAGGCCGGTGTGGACACAGCTTCGATGAATGTGGGCTTTACGGCCTTCCCGCTGATCTATTTGTTTATGTTTCTGGGCCAGGTGGCCATTACCATCGTGGGCGGTATGATGGTCATACGGAATGAGATTACTGTAGGTACATTGATATCCTTTGTCGCCTATCTGCAAATGCTTTATGGGCCGCTGGAATTCATGTCCTGGGTATCCAACTGGTGGGCCCGCTGCGTGGACGCCGCCCAGCGCGTGTTTGAGATCATCGATGCCAAGCCGGATGTGGCGGAGCCTGAGAATCCGGTCGCCCTGGATAGTTTTTCCGGCCGCATCGATGTAAGCAACGTTTGGTTCGAGTATGACCCGGCGACTCCTATTTTGAAGGGTATCGACCTGCATGTGGAGGCCGGCAAAATGCTGGGCATCGTGGGCAAGACCGGCGCGGGCAAATCCACCCTGGCCAACCTGATCGCGAGGCTTTACGATGTGAACCAGGGAAGCGTGAAGATCGACGGAGTGGATGTGCGGCAGCTTTCCTTGAAAATGCTTCGAAGCAGCATCGGCATCGTATCCCAGGACATTTACCTGTTCATTGGCACCATTGCCGACAATATCCGCTACGCCAATCCCAAGGCGACCATTGAGGATGTGATCCGGGCCGCGAAGGCAGCCTCCGCTCATGACTTCATCATGAACCTTCCCGACGGTTATGAAACCAGGGTCGGCGCCGGCGGGCAGGACCTTTCCGGCGGTGAAAAGCAGCGGTTGTCTATCGCCCGCACCATTATCCAAAATCCCAAGATCCTCATACTGGATGAAGCCACCGCTGCCATGGATACGGAGACGGAAGGGAACATTCAAAAAGCCCTGTCCAAGCTGCAAAAAGGCCGTACCACCATTTCCATTGCCCACAGGCTGTCCACCCTGAGGGAAGCCGACAGCCTGGCTGTGATCAGCGAGGGTAAAGTTGTGGAAAGCGGTACCCATGCGGAGCTGATTGCAAAGAAGGGCGAGTATTACAAGCTGTACAACATTCAGATGGAGGGGCTGAAGGTCATTTCCATGGAAGGGTAATGATTTGATCAGCCCGATCATGAACAAAAACTATGGAGGATCAAACGTATGCAAACCGTTGCGACAAGCAGCATGCAAAGTCTTTCCGACGCCGTTGATATTGGTTTTCTGGATCTGAAGGAAGCAAAATTCTTTAAGACCTCCGGCGGATTTACGGGTCTGAAATACAAAGGCACGGAATACAAACGCATCAGCCTGCGGCGCGCGCTGCCCTTGGGTGATCCCAGCAGCTATATCTCCGTGGCCGATCACGAGAATAAGGAAATCGGCATCATCCATCACCTGTCTGATCTTTTGGGCGAGCAGCTGCAAACCGTGCTGGAGGAGCTGGACCGCAGGTATTACTGCCCTGAGGTTTTTGAGATCAAATCCATCAAGGATAAGCTGGGCTATGTCTACATGGAAATGGTCATCGGCGGCAAGGACGGCAAAACAGACAAGACTTGCGCCGTCAAGGATGTGAACCGGAACATCCGCATGCTCAAAAATGAAAAGCTGATCATATTCGATGTGGACGGCAACCGGTATATCATACCGTCCTTGGAAGGCCTCGATAAAAAAAGTCTGAAGCGCCTCGAACCATATCTTTTCTAAGTAAATCTCGCAGCCTCCGGAAAAGAGTAACTCCATCTTTCGACCGGTTAGGAGTTGATTGCCATGAAAGTCTATACTTTTCCCTTTGATTTGGGGCTGGATATGAAGCCGGGCAAAGGCGAGCTCCAATTTAACGAGCAGGGGAATATTGCCGTAATGTGGCAGGGCATTAAGACGGATGAATTTTCCGCCGGAAACGTCAAGGAAGCCGCCGTCATTGCAGGTGTTGGCTGCGGCCTGATGTTTGTCACCATGGCCGATGATACCGACAAGGTGCTCTGCCGCTTTTCCATGTCGGGCCTCAAGGAGGCGGGGGAGTTCTGCAAGGTGGTCAACTACTTTGTGCAGACGAAGACCGCCCTTATACCAGACGAAAAGGAAGTGCATTATTGCGAAACCTGCGGCCGTCCCCTGGTGGAAGGCATGAACGTATGCCTGTTCTGCTTTAACAAGCGCGGCCTCTTGAAGCGTGCCCTGGGCCTGACAAAGCCGCATGCCAAAAAGTTGCTGTCCTCCCAGCTGTGGATGATGGTATCGTCCGTCCTGTTCCTGTTGACACCCCTGTTCAGCCGGTTTCTGCTCGATAATTATTTCGAGCCTAAACGTGGCCCGTTTGTGGATGTGCTGATCCTTGGCCTCGGCATGCTTATAGCCAGGGCGCTTGGTGAAGTGATATTCATTTTGAGCGCCAGGGTGTATAACCGGGCTACTATTGGCTTTGCCAACGATCTTCGCACGATGACCTATGACAAGCTGCAAAAGCTGTCCATGACCTCCCTGGCCAAACGCACCCCCGGCGACCTGATCCGCAGGATCATGGAGGATACCACCACCATCAAGGATTTCATGTCTGACGCCGGCCGCTGGGCGGTGGAGCAGAGTATTATGTTTGTGGTGGTCATGACCATACTGCTTTTGACCAACCCGGGGCTGGCATTGCTGGTATTTTTGCCGGTGCCAGTCGTCATGGTGGCACTGTCCCAATTCTGGAAATTCATCCGCAACAGGTATGAGCGCCAGTGGCGCAAAAATTCCCAGTGCCAGTCCATATTGCACGATATTATCCGGGGCATCCGCACGGTAAAGGCCTTTGGCAATGAGGAAATCGAAATCGCCAAGTTTTCCAAGGTGACCCGCGAACTGGCTGAGGTGCAATCCAACAATGAAGTGTTATGGTCGCTGCTGTTCCCCGCCATCACCTTCTTTACCGGCATCGGCGAATTCCTGGTGCTGTACTTCGGCGGGAAGGGGATACTGAACGGAACCATGAGCATCGGCGTACTGAACCAGTTCGTGATGTATATCGGCTTTATCTACGCTCCGCTGCGCTGGCTGGTTTCCTTCCCGCGCTGGCTGGCCGACGCCATGACCTCGATGGTGAAGGTGTTTGAGATCCTGGATGAGGAACCGGATATCGCGGAGAAGGATAGCGTAAAGAACGTACCCATCTCCGGGAATGTTGCCTTCGATGGCGTGACCTTCGGCTACAAATCCTACGAGCCGGTACTGAAGGATGTAAGCCTCACCATCAATCCAGGTGAGATGGTGGGCATCGTGGGCCGTTCCGGCACGGGCAAATCCACACTCATTAACATGCTCATGCGCCTGTACGACCCTAATACCGGTAAAATCTCCATCAACGGCGCGGATTTGCGGGATATGTCACCCAGGCACCTGCATGAGAATATCGGCGTCGTGTTCCAGGATTCCTTCCTGTTTGCGGGCACCATCTATGACAATATAGCCTACGGCAAGCCTGGTGCAACGCCTGAAGAGGTGATCGCCGCCTGCAAAGCCGCCAACGCCCACGATTTCATTATGAAGACCGCCGACGGCTACAACACTTTGCTTGGTGAGGGCGGTCATACCATCTCCGGCGGCGAAAGGCAAAGGTTGTCTATCGCCCGAGCTATCATTAAAAATCCGGATGTGCTGATCCTGGACGAAGCCACCAGCTCCCTGGACGTGGAAACGGAATCCGCCATCCAGGAAAGCCTGAACAGCCTCACCAAGGGCCGCACCACAGTGGCCATCGCCCACAGGCTTTCTACCTTAAGAAGCGCTGACCGGCTGATCGTGCTGGACAAAGGGAAGGTGGCCGAGGCCGGCACCCATGTGGAGCTGCTCAAGAAAAAGGGTATCTATTATAAGCTGGTCATGGCTCAGAGGCAGACCAGCAAGCTAAACAAAGACGAACAGGAGACAACCATTGAGGTTGCCGGATAATAGGAACATGGAGATAGCCGCACGGGAATTGAACCGTGCGGCTATTTTTAAGTACAAACTTTCCCTTGCACATATCCAAATGAAGCGTTGACCCGTCTATCATATGTGGGCTTAATGTAAAACAGATGCACCAATGAAATTAACATAACAACTTATGGTTATTTAACCGGTACAGGCGGGCGATTCATAATCGCCCCTACATGATCAGGCGTGGATGAATGGATTTTACAAGCAATGCTTGTCCTGGCAGAGAAGTCAACAGACATACGGCGTCGTAGGGGCGATTATGAATTGCCTGCTGAGTTCCGGCTTTTGACTGGTGGATGACATACTCAGTTAATACAAATGAAAACCAGGCGGCGCAAGAGTAGTCCTGGGCCGCCTGGTTGCAGATATATGGTTTACGCCTGCGCCGCTTTTGCCTTGCTCTCGTTAAGCGCCGCCGCCAGCGACGGGGCCGCGATGAACAGCGGGAAGGAGGCGAACATCAATACGATGCCCAGTGCCCCCGGCGTAAGGGCGATCAGCAGCAGCGCCACCACAGGGGCTGCGATCCACACGGATAGGAAGCCGGTGAACAAGCCGTATACCGGATGACGCAGCGCGATCATACCGAAGATCGATGCGAAGATGGCGCCGAAGCTGAACAGGAAAGCCCCGCCGGGAAGCAGGAGCGTGGCGGCGGCCGCAAGAACTGTGGTCAGCAGTATGGCAGGGACGGTCATTTCCTCAAAGGTATGGCCCTTCCTGATTCTTTTTCTCATAAACAGCGTCAAAAGGAGATAGATGGAGGCAATCAAGGCTGTGGTGATCCATTCAGTGCCCGGTACACCGGTAAGACCCATCAGGCTGAAAGGACTGCCAAAGAGCTGTGACAACAGCCAGATAATCCCCGTGCCCACGGCTGCGGCGACGATTGCCACACCCAGATATACAAATGCTTTCAAAAGATGGCGGAATTTCAACTTTCCGTGCCTGTGCGCCATATACATATAGGCAGCCAGCGTTAGCGCAGCAAGGGAAAGCCATACCCAGTTCATCCATGCGGGGAAGGAAACAAGTACCCCCCGTACCAGCGTGAACCAGGCCAAATCCTGCGAAGCAGCAAACGTGTCGGGCACGTTTCCCAAGGCGAAAGCCCTGACCAGAGGAAGAACCTGTTCGCCATAGTCCTGCAGCGCGGACAGGCTGATGTTTTCATAGATGTCCCTGGGAGTATGGTTATCGTCGATTTTGTACAGGTTGGAAAAATTCAGCCCCTGCATGCCCTGATCAATGAATGATGTAAAGTCGGTATAGTTGGGCATGATGCGGTATACATCCGTCGCCAAAGACCAGGAGGCGGGGTGGGGGTTGTTGGCTCTAAAGAAACGGACCAATCCTTCGTTGTTCACACTGGTCTCAAACAAAATCGACGGCCCCGACAACCCTCTTGATTCGATATTGAACACCGCGTCGGAGGAAGCAGCGTTAAAAGCAGTATCTGAAGCAATGGCTTCCGACCCCAGCATGGATGTTTCCTCGGCGTCGGTGAACACCACGCGGATGGTATTTAGGATTTTGCCCTGGGAAGCGATGCAGCGCAGCGTTTCCAGTATAACGGATACGCCGTAGGCATCGTCGGAGGCGCCGTGGGAGCCGGGCGCCCTGCCAAGTTTCATGCCCGGATTGGAATCATAATGCGCCACCAGCAGGATTGAACGGTCGGTTTCACCGCGGAGCGTGCCGCAGATATCCACGGCGGTCACATGATTGCCGTGGCCGAGCTCCGCCTTTTCGTAATCCTTTTCATAGGTGCGCGTTTCCACCTCAAGGCCGATGGCTTTGAGTGTGTTTGCAAGATATTCCCGTACGGCTGTAATCGCCTCGGTATCATTGTTTGTATGTACATCCTTGGCAATGACCTTGATATCTTCAGCGGCGCGCAAAGCACTGAATTCCGTGGCAGGCACATTTTCACCAGGTGCGGGAGATGTGTAAAGAACGCTCAGCCCGAGGGCTGCCGCGGCGATGACCGCAAGAAGTGCGGCGGCAATTTTGACAGGTTTCATGGAGGAACCTCCTTTGTTGATTGTTGCCGTGACAGGCGGAGGAATGACGGAATAAGTGCGGATGATTATGGGATTTTTCAAAAGTATATCACACAGTGCATCTTATATCAATTTCAAGTCAAACAATCAAATGCAGTCCGTGCAGATCATCAAAATAGCGGCGGATAAAGCAAGGAGATTCCTAAATCGTTTTTGAAACAATCTGAACAATTCCTTGGATGAAGAGTGGATATCTTTCAAATCATCTTCTTGACCGTGAATGTGATGTTATTTTAGGGGTGTATTTGACCAAATATTCCATATTCTATAGCGAAATGGTTGCCGCCTTAAATTTTAGCCGTCTGCC
>JAEZJP010000059.1 GCA_023415715.1 Bacillota bacterium | reverse complement strand
CGTTACAACCGTTTCCTGTTTTCCTGTCATGCAGTTTCTTCCTCCTGCCATCCTTTGCAGGCATCCACCCAGCCTGCGCATTTACTGGTCAATTCCAGTTCCGCCAAATTCATTTCAACCGCGCTGTTTCCGGAGCCGCAGGCGGGAAAAACTGTTTCAAACCGTTTGAGGGATTCGTCCAGGTACACCTTCACAACCGGGTTTTCAATGGCGAATGGGCAAACGCCGCCTACCGCGTGGCCCACGCTGCCCAGAACTTCCTCAGGGGAAAGCATCCTGGCCTTCAGGCCAAAGGCAGCTTTGAACTTACCGTTGTCAATGCGCGCATCCCCAGCAGCCACAAGAAGGATGGGGCCCTCCTGCCCTTGCAAGGACAGTGTCTTGGCAATTCTGGCTTCCTTCGTATTCAGTGCTTTGGCTGCCAGTTCCACTGTGGCGCTGGATAAACACAGCTCCATCACGCGGTTCCCCATATGAAACTTTTCAAGATAAGCTTTCACCCGTTCCACAGACATGCGACCGCTTCCTTTGGTATATTTATAACGGTTCCATGATATGCCATGGAGAAATGGGCTGTCAAGGCATTTGCATATGTGCCCTCAAATTTCCACATCTTTCTTATGCCCGTTGACAAACGCTGTCAGCAATGATAGCATACTTTCATGGTATTTCCATAGGAATTTTGCATTTGGATCGTGGGAGGCGCCCGTCCATGAAAATATCCACCAAGGGCCGGTACGGCATGCGTCTCATGCTGGACCTGGCATTGCACAACAACGGCTCCTACATTCCCCTGAAGGAAGTGGCCAGCCGGCAGGAACTTCCGGAAAAGTACATGGAACAGATCATTACCCCTCTCAGCCGCGCGGGCTATCTGCGGGGCGTTCGCGGTGCGCAGGGCGGGTACCAGCTTACAAGAAGCGCCGGCGAATATACCGTGGGTATGATTTTGCGTACCATGGAGGGTGACCTTTCGGTGGTAAGCCCGGTGGACAGCGGGCAGGAAACGGGTGATATAGCTGCCCACCTGGTTGTGAACAGCGTATGGACCCGCATCAACGAAGCCATCGAACAGGTGGTGGACCATATCACATTGGCTGAACTGGTGGAGGATTACAACCGCCACGCGGCCGACAACTACATCATTTAGCCCAACCGGCGTTTCGGGAGGAAGGTTTTCCCATGATTGCTTTTCAGCATGTGTCCGTTGACCGGACTTCCCCAAGCGGAAGGCCGCTTTGGGTGGAAGATGTATCCTTTGCCATAGAGGCCGGGGAGATATTCGGCATTGCCGGCTATGAGGGAGCAGGCAAATCCACGCTTCTTCGCACAGTGAACGGCCTGGTGGTGCCTAATCAGGGCGAAGTGATAGTGGATGGCCACCCGGTAACGCACCTAAACAGCCGCGAACTTTCCGCCCTTCGCCGTCAGGTGGGAATGGTGCTGCCATCACCGGCTTTGATGAACAATCTCCCTTTGCGGGACAGCATTGCGCTTCCGCTCATCACATCCAATACCGATGAGGGAAAAATCGCCAGTCAGATCGGGGAACTTTTGTCACTCACCGAAATAGAGGGATTGGGAGATGCCTGTCCCGGAGAACTTTCTATAGAACAGCAAAAGCGGGGAGCCATTGCAAGGGCACTGGCCGGAGGCCCCAAAATTCTGCTCTGTATGGAGCCCACCTCTGGTCTTTCGCCTGCTGACGGGGATAATATATTGAACCTGCTCCAGCGCCTTCACCGGGAATTAAAGCTGACGCTTGTGCTGTCCACCCGTGATTTGCATGTAATCAAGCATCTTTGCAGCCGCGCAGCCATTATGCAAAATGGCAAGGTGGTGGAATTGAACGATACATATTCCCTGTTCTCCACCCCTTCGCACCCTTTCACCAAAGATTTTCTCAATCAGCAGCTTTCCTTCGAACTGCCCCCCGAGGTGGAGGAGCACGCCTGCGGCACTATCGTATGCATCGAATATATGGGTGATCCGGCCAATGAGCCCGTGTTGTATGAAACCGCGCAGCGCTTTGGCGTGGAGTTCAACATTTTGCAGGGCCGCATTGAATATATCGGCGGCAAGCCCCTTGGCAAAATGTACGTCTCCTTCAATGCGGAACCGGCTTTGATGGTATCCGTACTGGGCTATCTGAAAGCACATACCTACCGGGCGGAGGTGATCCAGGATGTATGACTATCCCATCGCGCAGGCTTCCCCGCTGGTGAACGCCATATTGCAGACACTGCTGCTATTTATATGCCCGTTTGTGGTTGCCATCCTCTTGGGCGGCTCCTTGGGCATGTGGCTGTTTTTTAAGCGCCATCCCCTGCTTGCAGGGCGTGCAAGGCCCCTTTTTGCCATAGGGCCGCTTCCGTATGCACGCACCATGATATATTTGGGGCTGTTGCCTATGCTGCTTTTGCTGGTGCTGTGCATTCCCGGCATGGCAGCCAGCACGGTGGTACTGGTGCTTTTGTCCCTGGGCGCAGCGGTTCATCTGGCCTTTCATATGTATGGAGAGTTGTACACGCTGGATGAATCCATCCTGGAGATGGCGTTGGCCTCGGGCCTTGATTATCCAGCGATGATCCGCCGCGTTCTGCTCCCCTTGGGGAAAAACAGGATCTTCCACGCTGTTTGTGAAACTGCGCTCTTTCTCCTGGCAATGGAAACAGTAGCCGGCTGCGTGGCAGACGTAGGGCTCGCGGGCCTGGCGATATCGAGCGGGTCTGCCGGAAATGTACTCATATTACTTTTAGGCCTTTTGCTTCTTGCTCCCTTATTCCTCCTTATTGGTTGGTTATCTTCCCACTTTGCCAAGAAATGCGGAAAACCGTCGTAAACTGCTCAGGAAATATGCATCTGGGCCCGGCTGCATGCCGGGCCTTTTTTTGATCTAATTCTGCAGTTGGCATGCTGAAAAGCGTCGTTTTTTCGTGTTATCCGCCTGCGAAATCGTACTTTCTTTCATCAAGACAGCATATCTATTGCAAATTTCACTTTTTGTGTTTATAATAGATAACAGCATCAAGGGAAGACAATTGGAAAGGAAGTTGACTCTATGAAGAAGGCCGTAGCTCTCGTTCTTGCTATGCTCCTGCTTGTCCCCGCACTGGCACTTTCGGAAGCGGAACCCATCAAAATCGGCGTGTTTGAACCCCTCACCGGTGCCAAGGCTGCCGGCGGCATGATGGAATATGAAGGTATCCAGGCCGCCAATTCCGTAGTTGGTGAAGTGTTGGGCAGGCCCATCGTACTGGTGCCAGTAGACAACAAGTCTGATGACGTGGAAGCTGCAACAGCTGCCGCCCGCCTGGTGGATGCCGAAAAGGTGGACATCGTGCTGGGCTCCTGGGGCTCCAGCCTCTCTATCGCCGGCGGCCCCGCGTTTGAAGCTGCGCAGGTCCCGGCCATCGGCACTTCCTGCACCAACCCCAATGTCACCCTCGGCAACGAATACTACTTCCGCGTCTGCTATCTGGATGACTTCCAGGGCACGCTGCTGGCCAACTATGCCAAGAATAACCTGGGCGCCAAAACGGCTGCCGTGATCTGCGACAAGTCCAATGTATACGCCATAGGTCTTCGCAAGTACTTTGTGGAAGCCTTCGGCGAGGCAAACATCGTGGCGGAAGCCTACTTCAATGTGGGCGACCAGGAATTCTCCTCCCAAATCACCACGGTGATGGCCGCCAAGCCGGACGTCATCTTCATGCCCAGCGATTTCACCGAGCCCGGCCTTCTGATGAAGCAGGCCCGCGATATGGGTTATACCGATGTGCCCTTCCTGGGCGGCGACACCTGGGAAACCCAAGCCATGATCGACATCGGCGGCGCCGCTGTGGAATCCTGCCGCTTCACCACCTTCTTTGATGCCGAAGCCGCGCCCACTCCGGAAATCACTGCTTTCCTGGACGCCTATGCAAAGATGTTCAACGGCGAAAAACCCAAGGGCTCTGTTACGGCTCTGGGCTATGACGCTTACATGGCTGCCGTGAAGGCAATAGAACTGGCCGGCACCACCGACGGGCCCGCCCTCAAAGATGCGCTGCACAAGCTGGAGATGACCGGTGTCACCGGCCTGCTTAAGTTCGATGACAATGGCGATGCTATCAAGAACACTGCCGTCATCAAGACTGTGAAGGATGGCAAGTTCGTTTACCTCGATACCGTGGTTGTCGAATAAGTCATACAATTCTCCCTTGCGGGCGGCGATCTGGTCGCCGCCCGCATTCCTTTTCTTCCCGTTTTTCGGATATGCGCAGGCCAGCATATAGATTTACGCCGGGAGGCCGGCCGCCTGCGGTGAGGATGGTGCGTTTCCCATGACGTTTGTGCTTTTCCTGCAGCAGCTCATCAATGGCCTGACGGTAGGCAGCCTGTATGCGCTGATCGCTGTAGGGTATACCATGGTGTACGGCATTTTGCGCCTGATCAATTTTGCCCATGGCGACATCTTCATGATGTCCATGTATTTTCTTTTTTTTGGCGTTTCCGTTTTTTTCATACCTTGGTGGGCGTCTATTTTGCTGGTACTTGCAGCCACAGCCATCCTCGGCATGCTGATCGAAAGCGCGGCTTACCGGCCCTTGCGCAGCGCGCCAAGAATCTCATTGCTCATTTCCTCCATTGGCGTTTCCTATCTACTGGAAAATCTGGCCACGGTGCTCTTTACGGGAATTCCCCGGCAGTTTCCTGATTTCCCCTTTTTGCAGGAGGTCATTATCCTCGGGGACGTTCGCTTTTCAAGGCTTTCCATCTTTGTGCCAATGATCATGGCCGCTTTGATGGTTGGGCTTCAGTTCCTGATCCATAAAACAAAAGTGGGCATGGGAATGCGGGCTGTCAGCAAGGATTTTGAAACAGCACGGCTCATGGGCATCAAGATCAATCAGGTGATTGCCTTCACCTTTGGCATCGGTTCCCTGCTGGCAGCCGTTGGCGCCATCATGTGGGGAATCAAGTATCCCCGCATCGAGCCCTACGCAGGCGTGATGCCAGGCCTTAAATGCTTTATCGCAGCCGTCATCGGCGGCATAGGCAACGTGACGGGAGCTGTGATCGGCGGGCTCATTCTTGGCGTGATGGAGATATTGATCGTGTTCTTTGCGCCATCCCTGTCCGGCTATAAGGATGCTTTTGCGTTTGTAGCTCTGATCGTCATTCTCCTGGTCAGGCCTACCGGCCTGATGGGTGAAGCGGTCACCGACAAGGTGTGAGGAGGTATGGCTATGAAGAAAAGTGCTTCCCCAGCCTTTATGGGCATTGCCTCCCGAATGACGAAGAAAAGCCGCACGTATGCCCTGCTTACGGCTGTATCACTGCTGGCCATTCTTTTGTTCATATTGCTGCTGAATGGCAAGGCTGACGACTACCGTTATGAAATCCGCATTTTGAACATGTGCGCCATCTATGCGGTTCTGGGCCTTTCCATGAATCTGGTGAACGGCTTTACGGGGCTTTTCTCCCTGGGTCAGGCAGGTTTCATGGCCATTGGCGCCTATGTGACTACGCTTTTGTTCATGTCGCCTGAAGCAAAGACCAGCGTGTTTTACCTGGAACCCATTGTTCCATGGCTTGGAAACATACAGCTTCCCTTTCCCATCGCGCTATTGTTCGGCGGGCTGGCCAGCGGTGTGTTTGCATTCTTTATCGGTTTCCCGGTGTTAAGGCTCCGGGGCGACTACCTTGCCATCGCCACCCTGGGTTTTTCGGAAATCGTACGGGTGATCTTCACCAACATTCAAACCGTTACCAACGGTGCGGTGGGCATCAAGAATATTCCGCCTATTGCCAACCTTTGGTGGACGTTCGGCATTATGATTCTTGCCGTTATACTGATGCGGCGGCTGCTGCGTACCAGCTACGGCCGGGCGTTCATGGCCGTTCGTGACGACGAAGTGGCCGCGGAAGGCATGGGTATATCTCTGTTTAAGCATAAAATGTTCTCCTTCATCCTTTCCAGCATTCTGGCAGGCATCGGTGGCGGCCTCCTGGCCAGCGTGGTGGGCTCCATCAACCCACTGCTGTTCCGCTTTGTTCTGGCGTACGATATACTGCTCATCGTGGTGCTGGGCGGCATGGGCAGCATATCCGGCACTATTGTTGGCGCGTTCATCATCACCATCGCCAAGGAATGGCTGCGCTGGCTGGACAACGGCTTTTCACTGGGACTGGTCGCAGTGCCGGCTATTGCCGGGCTGCGCATGGTGATCTTTTCCCTGCTGCTCATGTGCGTGATCCTCTTTTACCGCAAGGGGCTGTTTGGTTCCAAGGAGTTTTCCTGGGCAGCCTGCGGCCGCATCATAAAAGCCGCGGGACAGTCCGTGACGAAACCCTTCCGGCCCGGGAAGAAGGGAGGCGAGAAGTGATGCGCGTACTGGAAACCTCCCATATCACCATGCGCTTTGGCGGTGTGCTGGCTGTGGACGATTTAAACCTGTTTGTGAATCAAGGCGAGATCGTGGCCATTATCGGGCCCAACGGGGCTGGCAAAACCACCGCATTCAACATGATCACCGGCGTATACACGCCAACTTCGGGCAAAGTGTACCTTTCGGACAAGTCGGGAAGCCTTGAGGATATCACCGGAAAACGTCCGGACCGGATCACGGTGCTGGGAGCGGCAAGAACGTATCAAAACATCCGGCTGTTCAAAAGCATGACTGTGCTGGATAACGTGCGCATCGCCCAACATCTTCACCTGAAAAGCGGATTTGTTGGTGCCATCACGGGCATACCGTCGCTTGACAAGCTTCGCCCCATCACCTACGGCAGCGAAGAACGCGCGCTGAAGGAAGAAGCCATGTCCATTCTTGAACGCGTGGGGCTTGCCCATAATGCCGGTGAAATGGCTACCTCTTTGCCCTATGGCGAACAGCGCCGCCTGGAGATCGCCAGGGCCTTGGCTACGCGGCCCAAGCTGCTTTTGCTGGATGAGCCCGCCGCGGGTATGAATCCCAAGGAGACGGAGGACCTGACCGCCTTCGTTAAAAAGCTTCGGGATGATCTTCATTTGACCATCATGCTCATCGAGCACCATATGCAAATCGTAATGGATATTTCCGACCGCATTTATGTTCTGGATTACGGCAAGCTGATTGCCCAAGGACCGCCTCAGGAAATACAAAACAACCAGGACGTGATCACGGCCTATCTGGGGGTGGAAGAAGCATGAGTTTGCTGA
>JAEZJP010000045.1 GCA_023415715.1 Bacillota bacterium | reverse complement strand
ACGGACAACAGTATGGGGATGGAAGGTGAACGCATGGCATCATCCCCTTTCCAGTAGATACTGTCATTATACCATGGCGGGTACGGCAATGAAAACAGGGATAAGTAAAAAGGCACTCGCCGGGGCTCTTTTTCGGGATGGACTTGTCATTTTCCTAATGCAGTTGCTATAATGGCACCCAGGGGGGATGGACATGCAGGTGATGGCCAGGGCCAAGATCAACTGGACACTTGACGTACTGGGCAGGCAGCCGGACGGATACCATCAGCTGGATATGCTGCTGCAGTCGGTGGCTCTGTGCGATATCCTTACCATACAGCCCGGCGAAACGCTGACACTGCGATTGTCCCAGGGGGCCAGGGTGCCCGATACCGAGGACAATCTGGCGCTGAAGGCCGCCAAGGCGCTGAAGGAAGCCACGGACTGCACATACGGCGCAGACATCTACCTGCAAAAAAGCATTCCCATTGGCGCAGGCATGGGCGGAGGCAGCGCCGATGCCGCCGCAGTTCTTGCAGGGCTGAATGCATTATGGGGATTGAACCTGAATATGGGGGAGCTGCAGAAAATTGGCCTCAAGGCGGGGGCGGACGTACCCTTTTGCCTGCAGGGGGGGCTTATGCGTGCCAGGGGCATCGGAGAAATATTGGAGCCTCTTCCTTGCGCGCGCCAGTTCTGGCTTGTGGTGGTGCAGCCCTGCCGTGGTCTTGGCACAAAAAAGGTATTCACAACACTGGAATGGGAAAAGATACCGCAAGCATCCAAGCCGGATACCGGGTCCGCCATCCTGGCGCTTAAGCAGGGCGACTTAAGTGGTCTGTGCCGTTCCATGGGCAACGCGCTGCAGCCTACCAGCGAAACGCTGCGCCCTGAGATCCGCCTGGCGGTACAGGCACTACGCCTTCAGGGGGCCAGACAGGCCATGATGACAGGCAGCGGCTCCGCGGTATACGGCGTTTTTGCAAGCGCCGTTCATGCGCGTTCCGCGCTGGGCGCGCTGAAAAGACGGTGGCCCACCTGCTTTATGACCCATACCTGCCTGGAGGGGCTTGTTTTTCAGGAAGAATAAGTATACATAAAATATATGGCGTTTGGACACCCTGTATGCAGAAACCGTTAAGGGGGTTTATGCATGCGCAGGGTGTTTTTCTATATGCTGGCGGCTTTGCTGTTGCTGAGCCAAACAGCTAGAGCTCAGACTGAAGAAGAAAAATTGCGGGATGCATTGAAAACCGGGGAAATCATCCGCCTTCACGTGATAGCGGCGGGAGACGATGATGAGAACCAGCGGATTAAGCTGTGTGTACGGGACAAAGTACTTATGGTTTGGCGGGATGCATTAACCCGGCAGAAAAGTGCGGAAGATATGATGGACTTTCTCTCGGAAAACAGGCAGGATCTGGAGGATGCGGCTGCCAACGCTGCGCGTGAGGAAGGCTTTACGGGCGATGTATCGGCACAAGTAGGGGTATTTCCCTTCCCCGACAGATGGTATGGGAGCGTTCTGGTACCGGCGGGGGAATATAAGGCGCTGCGCATCGTGTTGGGGGAAGGGGAAGGAAAGAATTGGTGGTGCGTACTTTTCCCCAGCCTGTGTTTAAGCCTTTCATCTGCGGAGGCACCTTTGCCTGCGGATCAAATGGATGAGGATGCGCAGGCGGCATTTTCCTGGTGGGTGCAGGATATTTTTCATGGCTGGCCCCTTTTGACGCCCGTATGATTTTGCGCAAAGGATGCCATACTTTGCCTGAACGGGAAACAAAAAGGGGGAAATACCGTGCTCAGGCAAAGCGGGAAAATTTCGGCCTTGGCCACACTGGCGGTGGGCATCTTTCTTTTAGTAACCATGCAGATAGCCTTTGCCCAGGTTGTAGCCTGGGGCTCCCAGGGTGACCAGGTAGGCGCTATTCAAAGAAAATTGAAGCAATGGGGCTATTTTGACGGTTCTGTAACTGGATATTTCGGGCAGGAAACGTACAACGCAGTAGTCCTTTTCCAGCGCAAAAATGGCCTGAAGGCGGACGGCGTGGTAGGTGCATCCACAGCGGCGGCGCTGGGGATCACGCTGAGCGGCGGAGCTGTTTCCGTGGGCAGCTTCAATGAGAGCGAGGTATATACCCTTGCAAGGCTGATCAACGGCGAGGCCCGGGGCGAACCATACATCGGCCAGGTGGCGGTAGGGGCGGTGGTATTGAACCGCGTGAAAAGCCCATCCTTCCCCAATACCATCAGCGGCGTCGTCTACCAGCCCGGCGCGTTTGACGCGGTTTCGGACGGGCAGATCAACCTGGCGCCTGGGCAGGACAGCATCCGTGCCGCCAGGGATGCCATGAACGGCTGGGATCCCACCGGCGGCGCGCTGTACTATTATAATCCCGCCACGGCTACCAGCGGCTGGATCTGGACGCGGCAAATCACCCTGTCCATCGGCCGGCACAACTTTGCCATTTAGGGAGGGGAGCGCATGCAAAAAAAGCACCACATGCTGTTGTATACCTTCCTGTCCCTGGCATTGGTGGCGGCCATTGGCACGGCTGTCTATCAGGGGCAGCGGGCCGCACGCGTCTCAAGGACGCTGGAGGATGTATATTACAGCGCCGTACTCGAATCCATAAGCCAGCTGCAAAGCATGGAAGTCAAAATGAACAAGCTCCTGGTATCGGGCACACCTCAAACAGGCGTGACCCTCTTGTCGGACCTTAGCCGCCAGGCGTGGGAGGTACAGAACAACCTGACCATACTGCCTCTTTCCCACAGCGCCATGGAGCCTACGGTGAAGTTTGCAAGCCAGGTGGGCGACTACACGAATTCCCTGGTGCTCAAGGTGGCAAACGGCTCGCCGCTTTCCGATACAGACATCCAGCAGGTTAATCAGCTTCTTACCAACTGCGTTCTGCTATCGGGCCAATTGCAGGCGGCTCAGCAGCAGATGATTGCGCAAAGCATGCGGTATACAGCTGACAACTCCGTTTTTTATCAGGACATGTCGGCGCAGGCCCGGCCCATGGAACAGGTAGGGGATAAGGACAAAGGCATCGATTACCCTACGATGATTTACGATGGCGCGTTTTCCGACGCCAGGCACATGGGCGCGCCACAGGGCCTGCCCCCGGAAGAAGTGACCAAGGAGCAGGCGCTGGAAATCGCCAAAGCGTTCGTAGGCGCAGAAAGGGTGACGGGCGTTCAGGAAGGTGCGGCAATCCAGGGCGCAATACCTGCTTGGGGCGTTACGGTCACCATTCCTGACGATACGCTCACCGTGGAGGTGACCAAACAGGGCGGCAAGATACTGTGGATGATGCCGGAACGCGCACAATTTACCCAAACCCTCTCCGTAGACCAGTGCAAGGAGAAGGCAAAGGCTTTCCTTACAAGCAGGGGATTTGGAGAAATGATTGAAAGTTATTACCAGGTGTACAACGGCCTGGTGGTGATCAACTATGCCGCCGTACAGGATCAAGTGCTTTTGTACCCCGATCTTGTGAAAGTGCAGGTGCGCATGGATAATGGAGACATTGTGGGCTTTGAGGGCAACAATTACTGGATGAACCATAGGCAGCGGGAATTGGAAAAGCCGAAAATCACCGAGGCGGAAGCCAGGGACATGGTAAGCGACCGTTTGGAGATACTTCAAACAAGGCTGTGCGTGATCCCTTACCGCGGTACGGAAAAGTTGTGCTATGAGTTTACGTCTACCTGGGACAATTCTCAATACCTTGTGTACATCGACGCCCTGACAGGCGAGGAACTGGAGATTCTCAAAGTGATCGAAAGCGAAACGGGGCCGCTGACGGCTTAATATCCAAGGAAGTCGGTTGCGTTGGCTTCCTTAGGAGTTTGCACGGTTTTCTTGTGCCTAAAGCACCACCCACCGATATGCTGGGTGGTGTTCTGTTTTAAAACGGAAGGCTCGGGCACTTTATCCTCGCTCCCAAAGAAGGCGGGGAACAGTTTATAACAGGCCGATGCTATGGATTTGATATGTCAAGCTCTGCTTATATGTCATCCTTCGGGCATAGCCCTCAGGATGACCGATTACGAGAGGGGAAGGAATAACGGATGCCGGTTCAAATATAGATTCCGGCACGGCAATTAATTGATGGACTTGAATGTGACCAAACTATAACTGTGGTATACTGACAAAAACATTCCAAATGATCATCAACAGCAAGGAGGTGGATGGAGCAATGCTTGCCGACCTGCATATTCATACCTGTTTTTCCGACGGGGCCCAGTCCCCCCGCGAGGTGGTGGATACTGCCAAGGCAAAGGGGCTTAACGTGATCTCCGTGTGCGACCATGATACCATCGCCGCTTATGACAGCCTTCGTCCCATCTGCGAAGCGGAGGATATCCACCTTGTGCAGGGCGTAGAACTGGATGTGTGCTGGCGAGATAGAACGCTGCATCTGTTGGGTTATGCCTTTGACTATAGAAACGCGCATATGCTGGAGCTGATGCAAAAAAGCCGCCGGGAGCTGGAAGAAATAAGCGTCCAGATGGTGATGAACATGCTCAAGGACTATCCGGAGCTTAATATGGAGGATTATGCACGGTTTACCTATGCGCCGGGGGAGGGCGGCTGGAAAGGGCTGCATTATTTGCGGGCCAGGGGGCTGACCGATTCGCTGCTTAATGGGCTGGCCTATCACAAGCAATATGGCGGCTTCCGGCCGGACTACTATGGGATAGGGGAGGCCTGCTTTGTGATCCGGGAAGCGGGCGGCGTGCCGGTATTGGCGCATCCCGGCTGCTGGTGGCCGCAGATGCCTGAGGATTTCGAAGATATACTGGATGACTTGCGCCGGTGCGGCCTAGGCGGCATCGAATGTTATTATCCCGAGCATACAAAGTCGTTTACCAACTTTTGCGCTGCTTACTGTCACGCCCATAAACTATGCATTACCTGCGGCGGCGACGGCCACGGAGGCTTTAACAATGTACCGGGAGGCGTGGTCCATGATATCGGCATCATGCGGGTGGATATGAGTCAACTGGACCTGCGGGGCATTCTATGACGAAAGGGCTTCTCTGTGGGGACATGATTGCTCGGCAAATCCATTCGCCTTTGCCTGAAAGCCGTAGGGGCGATTATTAATCGTCCGTATGTTACGGTCAGTCCATGCTACTCGGCGGGCGATTAATAATCGCCCCTACGGCGTCGTTTGTTTATTGGCTTTTCTGCCGGAGGTCGTGATTGTTTGGAAAACTCCAATACCGCTACTCCCTGTTTTTTCTGTCTCCCCAGATATTAACCGCGAGGCCAGAAAGCACCAACAGTCCGCCTACCAGCGTTCCCAATGAGAACTTATGGGTTGCAAAGTAGTCCAGAAGAAGGCCGGAAAACAGCTGGCCCACAAAGATCAAAAGCGTCATTTGCGTTGCGGGCAGCCTGTGGGCGATCTTATTGAGTATGTATACGCTCCCAAGACCCAAAACACCGCCCAGGTATATGACAACGGATCCGCCCGGGGCTGGGAAGGCCGCCTTTGTTACGGCTCCCGTCACCAAAAAGGCGATCAGGGAGCCGGTAAGGCCGGTGATATAGTTCATCAGGGAACTAAAAGGAGCGCCGCAGTTTTGAGCCAGCCTGGCACCCAGCATCCGGGCTAGAACTATAGTGACTCCGCTGAGCAATGCGCCTATTATCGCTATCACCATAGCATCATCACCGCCACTCCCAGCCCGATCAAAACAAGACTTAAGGCCTTTTCCCATTTGAACTTCGTTTTCACAAAACCCCATAGACCGAACTTATCAAAAATCATGCTGCACGCCATTTGCCCGAGCAGTGTCAGTGAAAGCGTGGCCGTGACGCCAAGGACTGTGACACCCAGGTTGCTGGTGATCACAGTGAATATACCAAGCACGCCGCCCATGTACATCCATAAGGGGGCGTTATGTTTTTTGAACAGATGTTTAATGGTAAGCGGCAATACGCAAATAAGACCTGATATATGGATGAGCACCGTGGCGAAAGAATTGCCGTAAACCCCACTCAGCTGTGCGTTAAAAAGGTTCATAACGGAATACATGAGGCCTACGAATGCGCCCAGCACCGCGGGCATGAAAGCACCTCCATTTGTACGGAAACTTTACATAACTCCCCTGAAACCCTTGCCGATAATTTCGCCCGTATTAGTGATCAATATGAAGCAGCGGGGGTCTACCTCCCTGGCAAACTGGCGGAGGTGTACGGCCTGGGTACGGTTTACCACGGTCAAAAGCACAGTGCGGTTTTCATGGGTATAGGCTCCCTCCCCGTGGAGGACAGTGGCCCCCCGGTGAAGGTTGTCCACAATATAGCGCAAAATAGGCTCCGGCGTGGCTGTAATAATGTGAAAGCACTTGTTGGTTTTGATGTTCTCAAGCACCATATCCACAAGCAATGCCTTGATAAGCAGGCCCAGGATGGAGAACAGCCCTGTTTCCACGCCGAAAGCAAACAGCGCTGCCACGGTGATGATAAAATCCACCGCGAACAGCGCGTTGCCTATATTCAGGGAGGTATACTTTTTCAGCAGCATGGCAATGATGTCGGTGCCGCCGCTGCTGGCGCCAATGTTGAAGAGCATGGCCGAACCCACCGCAGGAAGCGCCACGGCGAAAATCAGCTCCAGCAAGGGCTGTGTGGTCAACGGATGGGAAAGGGGAATCAGCCGTTCCATGACCCAAATTACGCTGGATAGCAGCGTGCTGGAATACGCGGTGCGCAATCCGAAAGACCTGCCGAAGACCGCAAAACCCAGGATCAAAAGAGCTGCGTTGATGATAAACACGAACGACCCTGCCGTCAGCCCCGGCACATAATAGCCCAGTATGATGGAAATGCCGCTGACGCCGCCTGTGGAAAAATGGTTGGGGAATTTGAAGAAATATACGCCGATCGCAATGAAGATCGTGCCGATCGTCAGCAGTATGTACTCCTGAAACGTTTGCCGGGCTGTTTTGGGCATAGTGGTCTTCCTCTCCGCACGCGCGATAGCATACGGGGAAATCATATCATGTTCCATGGGCAACTGCAAGGGTTTGAGCCTTTTTGCAAAGAAGGCAAATGTATTGCATCACATACCCACATATGCAAAAACCTCCTCCGGCGAACGTGCCGGAGGAGGTTTAAAAGGATTGGGGAAAGGGCCCGTTCCTTGTCTTGGCTGCGGGTGAATACCCGCCCTTCGCCTATCTATGGTAAAGCAATTAAGCTTCTTTTGAGATATTCAAAAAATTGAAATCATATGAAAGTTTTTCGGGATAGGGTCCGGGGAAGGGGATTTTTCAAAAAGCCCCTTCCCCTGTCATTATCTCAAAAACGTTCTTAGTTGTCCCCAGTGATCTTGTCCTGGCCGATGCCGCCGATGGCGATTTTCCTTTGGGATTTTAGAGGTTCGGGGGCGTTCTTGGGCAATATCACGGTAAGCACGCCATTTTTGTAGGCTGCACTGATATTGTCCTGCTGTATGCCCTCCAGGCTGAAGCTGCGCTCCATACGGCCCACCCTGCGCTCGCAGTACAGGTAATTGTCCTTTTCCTCCTTGTGCTCTGTGCGGGCGTTGGCGGTTATGGTCAAAACATCGTTGTCCACAGTCAGGTCGATTTGATCTTCGTTCACGCCGGGCAATTCAGCTTCCAGGAGATAATGGTCAGTCTTGTCCTTGACGTCCACACGGAAGCCGGCGCTTCCCATCCAATCGCTCATGTCGAAAAAGGAACGGAAGAAGCTGTCGTTAAGCAGGCTGTTGCCAAAGGTCCGGTTAAGGTCTCTGCGGCCACGGAAGGGAATCATGGTATACATACGTAATCCTCCTTGAAAATCTTCTTGCTTTTTTCTTGCTTGTTGGAGGGGAACCCTTTTTGATATCGGTTCCCTTTCCATGGCCCGATTATACAATGAAGGTCAAAGAAGGTCAAAGTTAAATATGGTCTAAAACCGTAAGGATTCTGCACGAATATCAGAATTATCTTGAATTATCTATTGTTTGCTGTAATTTTCGAAAAGTTTCAAGACTTGCGGGATCGGGTATACTTTCATTGAAAGGTCAAGAATCTGCAGCCGGAAATTTCCCGCTTTGTGATAAATGGGAGATTGATGCGGCAAATGAGGAAGGAAGGCGAAAAAAATGATGTCAAACACTTGCGCCGGGGCTTTGGAATAGGTACAATATGCGCATGAAAACCATCATGCGAAACCAGCTTTTGATGCCCTTGGCCCATTTGCTTCAGTCGCTTTCCCTGCTGGACGGCGGCAGGACGCTTTTGGCGGGCGTGTCGGGGGGCGCAGACTCCGTGGCTCTATTGCACGGGATGGCCCTTTTGCGGGAATCGCATGATTTTTCATTGACGGCAGTGCATGTGGAGCATGGTTTGCGGGGGGAAGAATCAAAGAAGGATGCGGCTTTTGTACAGGATCTGTGTTGTGAGCTTCACGTACCGCTGATGAAGTTTTCGGTGGATGTTCCTAAAGCAATGCGCCTTGGGCACTGCGGTGTGGAGGAAGCGGCCCGCACCTTAAGGTATGAATGCTTCCAAAAGGCCATGGCGCAATGCCATGGCGACGCGCTTCTATTAGCCCACCACGGGGATGACCAGGCGGAAACGGTGCTGATGCATTTGCTGCGCGGCAGCGGACCGGCAGGGCTTTCCGGAATGGCGCAATCGATCTCCTTCTCAGGCGGGCTTCTGGTGCGGCCCTTTCTGTCCCTAGACCACGAACTGCTTAAAAAGGCACTTGAAGAGGAAGGCTTATCCTGGCGGGAGGACGAGACCAATTTTAAACCCGAAGGTCTGCGAAACAAGCTTCGCCTTCAGGTGATGCCCATGCTTGAAAGCATGGTTCCGGGATGCAAAAAAGCCATGAACCGCACGGCACTTTTGATGGCGGCGGAGGAGGAGTGGTGGCGGGGGGAAACCTTAAAATGGCTTAAGGTGAATGCCCGCATGGATAAAGCCCTGTGCTTTTTGGACAGGGAAACACTGGTTCAGCAGCATCCCGCTTTCAGAAGAAGGATGGTCAGGGCTTTCTTAGTGCAAGCTGTATCCGTAATGTCCCTTCCTCAGGATGGCGATATGACTGTTTTGAGCTTTGACAAAACGGAGGAGTTGCTGAATTTTATTAATGGGCGGGGTTCCCGCGCCGTTAATTTGCCGGGCGGCGTGCGGGGGGAGTGCAGCGCGAAGCGGTTTTTTCTGATCCCTCCGGGCAGGGCCATGACAGCGTTGGAAGTACCATTATCCCTTACGGGAGAGACGGAATTTGAAAGCTTCCGTTTTGCTGCAGAACCCTGGAGACCCGGGATGGAGCTGGGAGACGGCATCCGCTGCCAGGCGCTGGACGCAAGAGAGCTTTCGGGCGCGGTATTCCGCACAAGGCTTAAGGGCGACACCTTCCGGCTGCTGAACGGGGAAGGCACAAAGATGCTGAAGGAAGTGCTGATTGACCGTCATGTGGACAGGCCCTTTCGGGACATGCTTCCTATCCTGATGAGGGGGGCGGAAGTGCTGTGGATCCCGGGCGTTGGCCCGTCTCAAACGGCAGCCATCCGGCCAGGTTCTGAAAATGGCACGAGGCTTACGCTTTTAGGCCCTCTTCCCTGGGATAAACGCTTAAGATGACCAAGCAGATAAAGGAGATTATGCTATGCACACCGACGCTCAGATGTACGCCGATCTGGATTCCATTCTGATCACGCGGGAGGAAATCGGCAAGGCCATCAAAAAGATGGGGGAAACCATTGCCCGGGATTATGCCGGAAAGGAACCTGTTTTGATCGGCATTTTAAAAGGCGCGGTGCTGTTCTTCTCCGATCTGATCAGGGAGATCGACCTGCCTTTAAAAACCGAGTTTATGGCCATTTCCAGCTACGGCAGTTCTACAAAGACCTCCGGGGTAGTGCGTATTTTGAAGGATCTGGACAGGGATATCCTTAATCAGGACGTGTTGATTGTGGAGGATATCGTGGATACCGGCCTCACGCTGTCCTATTTGAAACGGGCGCTGCTGGAACGCGGCCCTGCCTCCATCAAGATCGTTACGCTGCTGGATAAACCCGCCCGCCGCAGGGTGGAGCTTGCGCCGGATTACAGCTGCTTTGAAATACCCGATGCTTTCGTGGTAGGGTATGGGCTGGACTATGACGAGAAGTACAGGAACCTGCCGGATATCGGCGTTTTACACCCTAGAATTTACAGCAAATGAAGAGACGGCAATTTGCTTTCCTTCATTAACTGTGCTATAATAATAATTCAATTTGACAGAAGGAGGACCCTGTTTTGAAGCGGACATCCAGAGGCTTTATGGGCTATGTGGTGCTCATCAGCGCTTTCATACTCATCGCTGTTCTGCTGAACGGCGGTTTTG
>JAEZJP010000039.1 GCA_023415715.1 Bacillota bacterium | reverse complement strand
CTTCAATACCGGGCTCGCCGTGGATGCCCATGCCGATTTCCACTTCATTTTCGCCAATGGAGAAGGTGGGTTTGCCTACCTCGGGCACAATGCAGGGTGAAAGAGCGATGCCCATTGTTCTTACGTTGTCAAGTGCCTTCTGCGTGGCATTCGCCACTTGATCAAGGGAGCGTCCCTGGTCTGCCGCCGCGCCGGCAATCTTGAAGGCATAGACCATACCCGCTACGCCGCGGCGTCGCTGTGCCGATTCCTTGGGGGCAGAAGATACGTCGTCCTTCACACGGACAGTGCGGGTTTTGATATCATCCTCCAGATCAACGATTTCGCAGGCCATATCGAAATTCATGTTGTCACCGCCGTAGTTGCCGTACAGGCACAGCACGCCGCTGCCGCGGTCGCACGCCCTGATGACACTTGCCATCTTCTGGGCAGAGGGGGAGGCAAACACGTTGCCCACAGCGCAGCCGTCCAGCATGCCTCTGCCCACATAACCCAGAAATACCGGCAGATGCCCGCTTCCGCCTCCGGTCACGATGCCCACCTTGCCCTCCCTGGCGGGAACATTGGAAAGGATGACACGCCGGTCACCGTCCAGCAATTTCAGCCTGTCGCCATAGGCCGCGATAATTCCATCCATGACTTCATCTACAAAATTCACAGGATTGTTGATGACCTTTTTCATGATGATCACTCCTTGCGCACTTTTGAGCATTATTCAGGTAATACCTTCTATTTGTCACAACGTGCTGCTGAATGAGTTGATGTCTTCCTCCAGCAGCCGGGTGGCAAGGGCCAAATCTCCCGTCTGCAGCGCATCCGTAATGCGCATATGCGTTTCACTGTCAAAATGGAAGCGGACACGGCGCCATTTATCCCAATAAAACTGAGCATACGCCCGCTTCAGTATTAACAGGCTGCGTTTGATCTGGCTGTAGCAGTAGCGGTTGCCGCTGAGCGCCAGCAGCTGGAGGTGGAATTGGGTGTTGTTATCCCATGCATCCCAAACATCCTGATCGCCGGAGGGAGAGAGGCTTTGCATATGAACGACCAGTTCTGCAAGCTCTTGCGGGCTGGCTTTTTTAAAGATGATGGGGAGACTCTGGCACTCTACCATTACACGGAATTGCAGGATGTTGCGAACATCGCTTTCCGTCAGCGCTACGATCTCATATCCGTAGCGCGGAATACTGCGAAGAACGTTTTCATTGCACAGTTCCACCAGTGCCTCCCGCACTACCGATTTGCTCGTACCGTATTTTTCCATAAGCCGGCGCTCGCTCAGCAATCCATTATTCCTGTACTCACCCTTGATGATGTCCTGAACGATGTCGTTATGAATCATGTGCTTCGTGTATGGTTCCATGTTTTACCTACTGCCCCTTCTTGCGTCGTTCGTATGAATACGCTGGATTTAGCACAACACTGCTTCCGCCTGAAACTTCCAGGGAAGCGGCCGTGATATACGATGCCCGGTTTGAACAAAGGAACACAATGGGATCAGCTATCTCCTGAGGTTCTGCCGGCCTTTGCAAAAGCGTTCCTGAGACACGCTGCGCAAGTTCTTCGTCTGCAATGGTTCGCGCTACCGCAGGGGTCAGCGTAAATCCCGGCAATACGGAATTGACGCGTATATGGAAGGCGGCGTATTCCGCCCCAAACATAACGGACAGCTGCTGCACAGCCGCCTTCAGCGGCCCGTACAGCGTACTGCGCCCTGCCGTTGCGCAGCGTGCCGCAAGAGAACTCACATTGACAATCGCCCCGCCCGATTGTTTCATATACCGGAATGCTGTCTGGCAGCCGTAGACAGCCGAATTGAAGCATACGGCTACGGTAGATGCGATTTGCTCCGGCGAAAATTCATCCCCGGTTCTTACAATACTGGCCCCTACATTATTTATCCAGCAATGAATGGAACCAAAATGCCCGTTGGCAGCTTGTGCAAAAGCCGCTATTGAATTCGGGTCCGCCGCATCCGCCGTCATTGCGAACACATGACCCATCGGGGACAATATATCAAGTGCCTCATCGAGGCATTCCTTGTCGCGGGCGCAAATGGCAACCTGCGCGCCTTCTTTGAGAAATGCCTGGGCCACGGCTAGGCCGATCCCTTTGCTGGCGCCGGTAATTACGGCGGTTTTTCCGGCCAAATGAAGATCCAGGCATATCCCTCCCCGAATAATATCAACCTTGATAAAGCGGTGCGCAGCCCGATGCTTTTGGGCGTTTCAAGCGCCTTCAGTCGCTGAGCATGATATCCAATATCTCGGAATCGGTGGACTTCATGCCCTCGCGGCCCATTTGGCCTACGGCGCGAATAGTCTTTTCTACGTCGGACCGGACCAATCCTTCCCCCGGGGCAAACACGCCGCCGTTTCGCTGCAGCTCAAACGCCAGGAAAGCGGCATCCAGCGCCGAGGCGATCTTGGCTGCGCAGGAAGGCTTTGCACCGTCACAAACCATGCCGCCAATGGTTGCGATGGTATTGGTAATGGTGTTTGCAATGGTATCGTACCCATAGCCGTAAAGGTAGGCGATGCCGCAAACCGCGCCGCAGGCGGCGCTCGTCGCACCGCAATAGGCTGACAAATTGCCAAGAAAGCGCTTTTGATGTATGGAAATCAGGTTGGATACAATCAGCGCCCGAAGCAGCTTATCGTGGCTTGCTTTCATTTCCCTGGCATATTCAATAACCGGCATGGATACGGTGATACCCTGGTTGCCGCTGCCGGAGTTGATGACCACCGGCAGGGAACAGCCGCTCATACGCGCATCTGAACCCGCGGCCGCCACAGCCCTGGCTCTTGCATTAAGGTCGCCGGTGCCGTGCCTGCTCATCAGCGCTTTGCCGACGCGCACGCCATAATCGTTTTTCAAACCTTCCATGGATATGCGCGAATTGTTTTCTATCTGCAGTTCCAAAGGCTCGCGAACCAGGTCAAGATCCACCTCATCCGCAAAGGTCAATATGTCTTCCACGCTGAGCAATTCCTTCAGTCCTGATAGCTCCTGTGCAGCCTGCGGGCTTATAGCCTTCGTATCGGCTGTAAAAAGGATCTCGCCATCTTTTTCGATGCGGACGATGTGCGTATGCCCGCCCTTGATCTCCACTTGGGCGCTGTGCGGGCCAGACTGTACGGACAGGACGATATGTAGATTGTCGCCGCCCTCCATCACTTCGCAGCGGCAGTAATCCTTGTTAAAAAGGAGCTGCGCCGCCTTTTCCCGGTCCGTTTGGCTGACACCCGCAATCACTTCAAGCCCCCTGTCCGGATCGCCGCCCACTGCGCCCAGAACAGCCGCCACATCAATGCCTTTCTTCCCGCCGCTGTTTGGTACCACAACGCCTTTGACGTTTTTCACGATATTGCCGCTGCATGATACGCGTATCTTTTCGGGCAGGCATCCCAGGACCCGCGCCGCTTTTGCCGCACAATAGGCAATGGCGATGGGTTCCGTGCAGCCCATTGCCGCAATCAGTTCCGCGTGAATGATTTGTACATATGCATCGTACTTTGCTTTTTCCATATTATCGCCTTTTTCCATCGCATGATTCATGTTTTTCCCCCGGGAAAGAAGCTATACGCCAAGATAAGCCCGCTTCACTTCCGGATTGATCAGCAGCTCTTTGCCTGTGCCGGTAATGGCAACATGACCCGTCTCCAGCACATACCCCCTGTCGGCAATGGAAAGCGCCATGGACGCGTTCTGCTCGATCAACAAAACCGTCTTGCCTTTTTCCCGGATTTTTTCGATCAGTTCAAAAATCTCTTCCACAATAATGGGGGCCAGGCCAAGGGATGGCTCATCCAGCATGATCAGCTTTGGATCCATCATCAGCCCTCTGGCGATCGCCAGCATCTGCTGCTCGCCGCCGGATAAGCTTCCGCCGGACTGCTTTGTTCTTTCCTTGAGGCGGGGGAAAAGCGCGTAGTTTTCTTCCACCAGCTCGCCTATACGCTGCTTGCTCATTTTCACCTGGCCGAAGGTGCCGGCAATCAGGTTTTCATACACGGTGAGCTGCGGGAAGATCTTGCGGCCTTCCGGAACATGGCTGATGCCAAGCTTTACGATCTTGTCGGGCGCTTTCCTTGTGATGTCTTCAGAACAGAAGCTGATTTTGCCGCCGCTTTTTTCCACAAGGTTGGAAATGGACATCAGCGTCGTTGTTTTTCCCGCGCCGTTGCTGCCGATCAGCGTAATAATCTCGCCCTCGTTCACTTCAATGCTTACGTCCTTGAGCGCATTGATATAGCCGTAATAGACGGTCAGGTTTTCCACTTTCAGCATCGGTCCACTCATCGGATCGCCTCCCCAGCCACCATTCCCTTGCCGAAATAGGCGCTTTGCACTTCCGTGTTCGCCTTTACCTGCGCGGGCGTATCCTCCAGTATTTTCTGGCCAAAGTTCAATACAAGTATCCGGTTGCAGGAATGCATCACAAATTTCATATCGTGCTCAATCACGGCGATGGTATAGCCATCCGCGTTAAGTGATTTGATGAATTCCATCAGGGATTGCGTTTCCAGCGGATTCATGCCGGCAGCCGGTTCATCCAGCAGCAGAATTTTGGGATCCAGCGCCAGAGCCCGGGCAATCTCCACCTTGCGCTGCATGCCGTAGGAAAGGTTGCCGGCCAAGGTGTCACGGCTGTCATACAGGCCGATCCGCTTTAAGATTTCCAGGCTCTTTTCCGTGGTGAAGCTCTCGTCCTGCCTGAAGGTTTTTGTGTGAAAGATTGCGTCCGCCACGCTGGTCTTCGTTTTGATATGGCACCCGATTTTAACGTTTTCAAGCACAGTCATAAACTTGAAGAGCTGCAGGTTTTGGAATGTTCTTGCAATGCGCTTTTTTGCTACCTGCTCCGGGCTGAGCGCGGTGATATCCTCTCCGTCAAAGAAAATTTTCCCTTTCGTGGGCGGAAAGATTCCGGTGCAGATATTGAAGAACGTGGTCTTTCCGGCACCATTGGGGCCGATGATGCCATAGATATCGCCGGGAAAAATCTTCATATCCACATGATCCACGGCTTTGAGCCCGCCGAAATACTTGCATATGCCCTGCGCCTCCAGAAGCGGGCGGGCAATGTTCGCGTTATTCTCAGACATGTTGAGCTGCGCCCCCCTTCCGGGCCGGTTTGCGCTTGATCTTGCCGCCGGCGAGTATGGAATGGGATGCGCCTGCGATGCCTTGCGGGCGCAGCCACATCATCATAATGATGATGACCGCGTAGATCACATAGCGCCAATTTTCCAAAAACCGAAGCGACTCGGTGAGCACGGTTACGATGACACTGCCGACAATAGGGCCTACCAGCGTGCCCTGGCCGCCGATAACGATCATGGCCAGCACGTTGAAGCCGGTATCCGTAGAGAACTGGGAGGCTTCAATGTAGTTGACAAACGGCGCGTAGGCGCAGCCGATCACGCCTGCCCAAAAGGCGCCGTACATAAAGATCAGCGATTTGTAAAAGCTTGTCTGCACACCCAGGGATTTGGCTGCGATCTGATCCTCACGGATGGAGATCCACGCGCGGCCGACGCGGGAGTTAAGCACACGGTGTGTAATGAACAGAAACAGAATGCCTATCCCAAGAAAAATAAAGTAGTAATACTTTGGGCGGAACGTATCCAGCCCGAACAGCCAGGGATATGGGATATTCTTGATGCCCAGCGCGCCGCCGGTAACGGGCGCCCACGTCTGCGCAATGATGCGGATGATCTCGGAAGCACCCAGCGTGACAATGGATAGATAAATGCCCTGCAATTTCAGCGTAGGCAGGGAAACAAGCAGCCCCACCAGCGCGGCGGCGATACCGCAAACCGGCAGCAGCAGCCAGAAGTTCATGGAAAAGCGTGTGGAGAATATCGCGCAGGTGTAGGCCCCTATGGCAAAGAAACCGGCCTGGCCCAGGCACGTCTGCCCGCTGTATCCGTTGATCGCGTTGAGCGAACCGGCCAGCGTCGCGTACATCAGTATGTTGCAGGCATAGCGTACATACAGCGCCTTGGTGATCAAAAAGGGCAGGGCGCATAGAACGGCCAGCAGCACAAGAAGAAGGAGAATCTTATGCCGGCGGTAATAATCCAAGAATCTGCTCATACCCTGCTCCCTTTCTTTGCCGCAAATCCCGCAGGACGGATGACCAGCATCAGTATCAGAAAGCCGAAGGCAAATACATCACGGAAGGTGGCGCTGCTGATGGTTATGCCAAGGTTTTCGATGATGCCTATGCATAATCCGCCCAGCGCCGAAAACCGCAGGTCGACCAGGCCGCCAAGCACGGAGGCGGAAAATGCTTTCATGCTGAAGTTACCCCAGATGGTGGAAGAAACCGCATAGTAGTAAATGGAAAGCAGTATACCGGCGATGCCGCCAAATCCGCAGCCTATGCAGTTGCCGAGCATGGCGGTGCGCTTGACATTTATCCCCATCAAATAGGCTGCCTGTTTGTTCTGGCTTACGGCACGCAGCGCCACGCCCCACCGTGTGCGGTTGAAAAACAGCGTGAGGCTGATTGCGAAGAACACCACCAGAAGCATCACAACAATCTGAAGCAGCTTGAAATCGACAGCCACAGAGCCTAGCTGCAGGGTATAGGTTGCGTTGTTGATAATATTGATGACTGGTTTGGTTTCGGGACCAAAGACAATTTGAACCAGGTTCTTCATCAGCATGCTGAACCCGATGGTGCAAAGGAGCGATATATGCCGAGGCGCGTTGAAGAATTTCTCATAACAAACCTTATAAACGACAATGCCAAGCACAAAGGAGCTTGCGAAAGCCATGAAAATTGCCAGCGGAAGGTTGTTGCCGAAAAACTGAAAACTGTAGAAAGCACCAAAGGCTCCGATCATCATGATCTCACCGTATGTAAATGTTACCATGCCAACGACACCAACAATGACCGAATATCCGATGGCCATCAGTGCATAGATGGATCCCTGGCAAATGCCGTTCACGAGCTGGTTGAGAAAATACTCCATAGTGCCTCCTTCGATGCTGAGAAAGAAAAGAGGGATTTGATACCTGGGGATAAAAAATCAGGAGCAGGCGGGTAATTTCGCCCGCTCCTGATTATTAATGAATATTAAGAGCGTTACTCTTTTCCGTAACCAAATCCTTCAAGGATCTTCCAATTCCCATCCGCCACGCCGCAGATCATGTAGTCGCGGGTGATGTCGCCGGCAGGCTCAAACTTGATGCGCCCGGTCAGGCCGGTCATTTCAAGGCTTAGAAGGGCATCCTTGATAGCTGTGCGGGTGACTTCCCCGTCGCCGATTGCTTCGATGGCGGCTTTGATAAGATATGCGGTATCATATGCGCAGGCCGGATGTACGGTGGGCTGGAAACCGGCAAGCGATACGAACTTTTCTTTCCACGCTGTGAGCTGCGCATTCTCCGTATCAAAGAAGAACGGAGAGGTAACGATCAGGTTGTTGGGGTTGATGAGTTGTTTGACGAGCTGTTCGGATGTGCCTGGTCCCAAAGATACATGCTTCACATCCCAGCCGGCCGAATCAGCTGCGTTGAATATGGCGGAGACCGGCAGGCCTTGATCCATCACGACGAGAACTTCGGGGTTTGATGCCTTTACCTTGGTAATGATGGAGCTGAAATCCGTTTCATCGGACTTGTACTTTTCTTCAGTCACGGTAAGGCCTTCCACATCGGCCTGCTTCTTGAAGTTGGTGAAGGCGGCCATGCCCCAGTCGCTGTCCACACGGATCACGGCGACATTGGTTGTGCCCAGGTACTTTTTCAGAACGTACTTGGCCAGGAACGGAGCTTCCACATCCTGGCGGCCCATGATGGAGAAGCAGTAAGGGCTCATCGCGGCGTAGTCCGGTGCGGACGCCGTGGGTGAAAGCTGAACGATGCCGTAACGGTCAACAATGGGAGCGTTTGCTTTGCAGCAGCCGGAGGAGAAATCGCCCAGGATCGCCATGATTTCTTCATCCTCGGCATACGCAGTCGCCATGGTGGAGCTTACAACCGGATCGCCCTGGGTATCCTTCACTTCGATGGCAAGCTGGTACCCATTGGCGCCGCCGTTTGCGTTGATTTCGTCGATGGCCATCTGCCAGGCAATTTGAAAACCCTTGCCATACTCGGCATAATTGCCGGTCAGGGGGGCAAGGCCACCCAGTTTGATGGTGCCTTTGCTTTGGGCTGATGCGGGAATCGCAGCTAGTGTGAGGAGCATGATGACGGACAGGAACAGGGCGGTGGCTTTTTTCATGGTACCTCTCCTTTCATTGGAACGCCATTATATTTCATACACAGCATTTCAGCTGTGAATGGACCCCGCCTATTTGTGAAAATGCAGCTTGCAGGTTTCGCAGCCCTTGGCAATGGTGTCATCAAGGCTCAGTGTCAGGCCCATCGCCTCCGCAATGCCGCGGTCGCCATCCATGGCCATATCGCACAGAAGAGCGCACGTTTCATCGCTGAACCCAAGCTTTTTCCAGGCGCTTACCAGCGCGCAATAATGGAAATTCACTGTCACATTTCCGCCGTCGGCCTTGATATCACTCATATGGAAGCTTTGGGGGCCGACTTTTGATTCATCGCCAAGGAACGCGTTTTTGAAATCAATACAATTGGACGGATCAGTGCATTGCTTTTTAAAATTTTCACCATGCATAAGGCCGCAGCGCTTGATGGCCCGGCGGATGATGGGTTCGGCATCAATGCCGGCTTTCACCATTTCATCGTAAATCAGACCCATCCAGGTGGCGCGGTGTTCAATTTGTGAACGATTCACGTTTACGATTTCTTCCACGGGGTTTGCGACATTCCTGATCATTTAGATTAACCTCCTTAAATTTGGGTTTTGGATCCGGGGGAATGCCTCCGTAAAGAATACGCCGGCAAATGCATGCACAAAACAAGGAAACTGGCATAATATTCTTTTCGAAGGGGCCGTCTCTGGTACTCAGTGATTTGAACCCTCACTGGTTTATTTGTAGTATATCATTGGTCGACCAGCATGTCAACTATATTTTCACGATATTTTGTATAGATTTTGACCCATGTGGCATGTGCTGACAGAAAGCCGGGCGTAACGGTCATTTTAAATGCCGCCGCATGGATAGCCCTCATCATTTTTCTTGACATAATAAGTAATGCTGTGTATGATAAACATAAATTGAAAGCGTATTTTGTCGATATATTGAAAAGCAGAAGCTACAACTGGAAAGAAGCAGGTTCAACACCGGTAGAATCCTCATCATACGTGAAACGCATATAGCCGGTTTAATTCGTTCATTTGCTATGATAGGGAGATGACACGGGTGGCAAACTGGAAGCCTGAAACCGGGAAAACGATTTGTGTCATGATCGGTGACGTCAGCTATGATTTTTCCTCGGAGCTTATGAACGGCATCAATGATACGGCAAATAGGGAAGGCGTTCAGCTTTTTTACATGACCGGCATGCAGAAGCATGTGGATTCCGCCGACCCTAACAAGGAGCATGAAACGGCCTCCCGCCACAACAGCATATACGATTATGCGAACCTGGTGGGCGCGGATGCCTATATTATTTCCTGCGGCTCGCTTTCCGGTTTTGAGAGCGACAAAGCGTACCGTGAATTTTTGTTTCGTTTTGAGAAGTCCGCCTGCGTTGTGCTGCAAAAGGATGGCATCATGGACGGGCCGGGAAAGTCCTTAATTACCATCGACAATTACTTTAGCTTCTTTCAATGCATGGAGCACCTGATCCTTCATCACGGCTATCAAAAGATCGCCTATGTTTCCGGGCCGAAGGAGCATCCCGAAGCCAGGGAACGGGAGCGCGCATACCGCGATGCCATGGAAAAGCATGGCCTTCCCGTTTCTGACAGCATGATTGCATACGGCGATCTTTCCGGGTTTGTGGACAAGCAGGTATCAAAACTGCTGGACGATCAACCAGGCCTTGAGGCCATCGCCTTCTGTAATGATGAGATGGCGAAAGCCGGCTACAGGGTACTCCGGAAACGCGGCCTGCAGGTGGGGAAGGATCTTGCCATCACGGGGTTTGACAACTTCACCACCGGCCGCACCATGACGCCGCCGCTGACCACCATTTCGCAAAACGCATATCAGATGGGCGAACTGGCTGTTATGCACGCAATCGCCCTGGCGGAGGGAAAGCGTTTGGAGCCCGTGAAGCTGAAAACCCATCTGCACATACGCGATTCATGCGGCTGCGCACTCTTTGGCTTAAAAACGGTGTTTGATGCGGATCATACGGATGAAAGGCAGTTTGTAAGCAATGTGATCGGGGATATGCGGTCGGACCTTATCAGGATGTATGCCGAGGTTGGGCAGGAGTACCTGACCGCTCTTCTTACAGTGCTTATGGATCATATCGCATCCCTGGCTCTATCCGGCCCGCAAACGCCCCTTGACGAACAGGCGCTGGCCGAGTGGCTTTTAAGCTTTGCCGGGGAATTTAAAAGCACCGGCTTTTTGATTGCCGAACGGGTGCACCATTACCTTTTGCAATTGCCTGTCAATTCTTTCATGCCTTGCGTCAATAAGCTGTTCCGCATCCTGTTTTTCATTCAGGGGTTCCTGTATTCCCATGAAATTCGGGAGGCCGAAAAACGGTTTGAAAGCTTCCGCGCCCAGTCCTGGTTTGTGCCTGAATTCATTCGTGATCTTGTTGTTTTGGAAGATGAGGATGAAGGCGTATTTCAAAGTGTTGCGGAAAGGCTGCAAAGCATCGGGCTGGACAACGTGTATATGTGCCTGCTTCCGGAGCCGGAGGTTTTAAGGGAATCCGGATCCAACAACATTCCGGACAGGGTTTTGCTTGCATCATACTTAAGCGGCAGCAAGGTGATTGCCTATCCGCGCTCCCAGATGCCCGTGATCGATGCGTTCAGCACGCTGCGCAATCTTCCGGATCTTAACGCCGCCGCGCATCTGATCAGCTTCAGCATTTTCTCCGGGGACGTGCAGTATGGTATCCTTTTGTGCCAGGCGAACAAGGAAAAGATACCTCTTCTTCATGTAATCGGCTTGCAGCTTGGCATACTGATCAATTTCCTGGACCTGAAAAGCAAGGAAAGGATCGTAGGCAGGGAGCTGGAGCATATCCGCGAAAGGATCGAGATACTGAACTTTCTTTCCGAATACGACGCGCTGTGCAACGTGTTCAACCGCCGTGGCTTTATCGAGCGCGCCATTCGCATGAACCGGGACAATGTGGGGAAGCACGCCATCTGCGTGTTCATGGACCTGGACCACTTAAAGCAGATCAACGATAATTTCTGCCACTCCTCGGGCGATGATGTCCTGTGCGTTGTCAGCGATATTTTGAAAAGAACGGTGCGCAGCGGCGACCTGGTCGCCAGGATCGGCGGGGATGAATTTGTCGGCATGTTCATTACCGATAACCAGGATTTTGACATAACGTTCAGGTCAAGGCTTAAGGAAGCCTTCGACGAATACAACAACACATCGGGAAAGCCGTATTACGTGGAAGTATCCATGGGCGTTGCGGATTTTACGTGCAGGCAGGGGCTGGAGATCAGCAAGATCGTAGGCGACGCCGACCGCTATTTGTATGAAGAAAAGAAGCATAGGCGGCCAAGCGCGCTGAAATGATGAAGGGTACGGGATTCTGTTCAAAACAGGAATATGGATGCTTTACTTAAAAAACAACGCACCGTCAAGCGAAGCTTTGGGCGGTGCGTGTTTTTCAGGGAAATAATGCGCGTCAGTCCATCAGTTCCAGCATGGCGTTGCGCAGCGTAACACGGCTGGGGTAATTTTTGTAGTAGCGCCTTAAAAGAATCTCATCGGTAACGAAATTGCGGAATGTGGCCACGTTCCTTACAAACATCAGCACATTGGTGTCGCCGCCCAGGTCGTTTTGAATACTGATCGCTTCCCCAAAGCGGAACCCTTCGCCCAGTTCCTCGGGTACAACGGTGGTTACGCTTTTGAAATCCTTAAAGAAATTCAAATATTCGCTCTTTATGTAGATATGCCCGTTCTTGCCCTTTATGGTGCTGTAGGTCACGGTTACGCTGTCTCCGGAAACGGTCAGGGATACCTGGCCCAGCACATACATATTGCCGCCGACCAGCTCAAACGTCTGCGTGCCGTCGTGGCTCAAATCCACAGGCGTGAACATATACCACAGATCCGTAAGGCCGGGGGCCACATCCCGGAATTGCGGGCCGAAGGAGCAGACCGTATTATTGGGATACCACACAATCTCCTTATCCAACTCAAGCGTCTCAAGTACAATCGGAACGGGTCCGTTATAGGGCATACCGTTTAAGTACCATGCTTTTTCCTTTGCGACATACCGGTATGTATCACCATTATAGGGATCCAGATACTGCAAGGACTGAAGGGCTCGCCTGTGATTGTATGTGAGACGCACTCCGCCCTGCTGCCCGGAATAGACGGTATATTCAGTCATGACTCCCTTCGCGTTATAATCCTTGCTTTCATCCATGTTTTGATAAACAGTCTTGCCGATGTAGTTGCCCTCGGCGTCATAGTGGTAATCATCGTCACCCACCCATACGGTCCTTTTCGTGTAGACGCCGTTTTCAAATACGTCATAATAATAGCTGCCGTCGGGCAAATGGCCGCTCACCGTTTTATAGGTTGACTGCCCGTTATTGAACTCTTCATACGTGCGTGATGTATCCGTGTATGTTTCCCTGGAAAACAGGGCGCCTGAGGCATCATATACTTCCCGCAAATCTGCTGTCTGCAGCATAGAGGAATGCAAATTACCATTCCAATCATAGCGGTTGGTGGTTATGGAATTACCGGGATTTCTTATACTGCTTCTCCGAAGGATTCCCTTCCCATCATACTCATACTGGCGGCCATCCTGGTAGATGATAGTCTTGTACGCCACTGCGCCGCTCTCATCGTACTGGTTTTTCGTCATGGAGCCGTCATCGCCAGGGATGTTGCTTGAGATAAGAACTCCCTGTCCGTTATAGGTATACCAGCTATTATCCGGGTAGGATATGGTTTTTGATTGCAATACACCGTTCTCGTCATAATTTGAGTATGTAATACTGCCGTCGCTGCCTGTGATCCGGCTGGAAAGAAGGGTTCCCTGTCCGTCATAGTCATACTGGTTATTGTCCGCGTCGGTCACAGACCTGAACTCTAAATTGCCGTCTTCGTCATAGGAGCAAACCGTAGCGGAACCATCGGCGCCAAATGTTTTGCTTTGGACCAGGTTCCCTTGTGCGTCATACTGGACATAGCTGGAATCTGCATTGTACTCAGTCCTGGTTATCAGGCTTCCGCTTGTATCGTATATGTTTTCGGTGTAAGCTCCGTTTACGCCGGGAATGCTGCTTACACGAAGTATACCGTTTCCGTCATACTCATACCGGCTGTTATCTGTGTTGGTTACAATACTTTCTGTCAATATGCCATCGTCAAAATATTTTTCTGTCTCAGTCCCTGTGACGGGATCCGTTCTGGTCTCATACTCCAATTCATGCTGGTTATTATAGCTCTGCTCGCCGTCTGCCAAATGAACTGTGTATATGGACAAATTGCCTTCGGTATCGTACATGACCGAAAGCTCGCTTGTATAATAACTGGCAATATGCCCCTGGCCATCAAAGCTGTAGCCGGTGCTTGTTGAATAGTCTTGCAAATAGTAGTTGTCCAGCGTTCCGCTTGTATCATAGCTGCAGCTTAACCAGAGGCTGGGCTCCATTGTATCAAGTGAGATCTTTTTGACGGTACAGGCAGCACCACCCGAAGTCAGGCCGGCTATGGAACCGCTAAGGCTGCCTCCCGAACCTGTGAGGGGCACAAGCTGCATCGTTGTCCCGGAGGAAGAAACTACTTCGCATAACAGGTAGGCAGAACTGAACGTACCTGAAACATCCATGGTGTAGGTATCGCCGCTGACCAGCACATTGGAGATAACCGGCACGGTATGGGCCGGCGTAACAATTTCACCCACTGTCTGGGGCGGCTTTGCAGCGCCAAGCGCATTACATGCCAGCAATAATATTGCTATAAACGTCAGCCACCAAATCATGTGCTTTTTCATTTGTACCGTACCCTTCCATTATCAGCCATTTGTTCATATGGTAACATTATAGGCTGGGGTTGTCAATCCAAGTATTGACAGAAACAATGATAATTCGACGTATTTATCGTTATTTATTAAAAAGGCTGCTTTCGCTTATGCGTAAAGCAGTCTTTTTGTCTACAGTCTGAAGCCCCGACATTTTCGGGGCTTATGTGTTTATTTAAATCAGGTGCCCTCCAGTACAGAAACACCATATGGCGCCAAATCATGTGTGCCTGTCATGGGGTTTCCGCTGACAGCATCAACCCACTTGCCCTTGATCTGAACGGGCTGCGCCTCCCCGCTGAAATTCAGAAGGAAGCAATACCGCTTTTCTCCTTTGACCCGCATGGCAAGCTCCACCTGCCTCGGGCAATCGATATCCCCGGCATACGGCTCGCTGATGCCCAGCTTTTCAAGGAACAGCTCCGCCAGCTCCTGGCTAAAGCCGGACCCAACGTAATAGGCCGCCCCGCCGCTTACATAGCTCTTCTTGATGAGCGCCGGCTTGCCGTCATAATATCCGCCCTGATAGGCTGCCAGCACCTCCCCGCCATCCTGCGGCTTCAGGATATCGTTGAAAATGGGGGCAGGCACAGTTTTGCCGTCCCAGGAAAGCTGAACAGGCGGCTCTTCAGGCCTTACAAAGGTGTAATCCTCCACTTCCACCCCGCATATTTTTCCGGCATACCCCGGCATTTGCATCATGGGGCAGCGCCCATACTCGTCCTTATACCCCGTGCGCGCGCCAAACACCAATATCCCGCCCGCCCGGCAGTAATCGTAAAGCAAGGAGGCTGTCTCCTGCGTCAGGATGGTGGCGTGGGGATAGAACAGCACCTTGTAAGGATGAAGCTGCTCAAGCGTTGTTTGATGGCTGTTGGTTTTTCGAAGATAGATCAAATCCATGGGCGTGTGTTTTTCCTGGGCTGCTGTAAACAGATTCATGCGGGATGATACGTCCAAAGGCCCGTGCCATTTGTCGCGCTCCCCATCCCACTCGTTGAGATAGTCGTGAAGAAGGCCAACTTTGGCTTCATAACGGCTGCCTGCCACCGGGGCCAGGCTTTTGAATTCTTTGGCGATCTCCATAAGCTCCGAAAGCCTGCGGTTGGGCTTGTTGCCGTAGTCATTCAGGCCGTGCCAGTACATCTCCGTGCCATAGCCGCAAGTGCGCCAGCGGAAATAGCTTACGTAGTCTGCGCCGTGGGCAACGGACTGCATGGTCCACAAACGCATCTGCCCTGGCTTGGGCATGGGCTGGAGCATGCGGAAGTCCCAGCCGCCGGGGCCGGACTGCTGTTCCATGACGCCGAAATTGCGGCTTACGGAGCGCGCGCGGGTTAGCTGCATGCTCCAGGACCTGTCCCGAAGCCCGCTTAAGGCCCGGTTGTCCGTACCATGTTCAATGCCATAGCCAAAGTTGGGATAGCTGTCGTAGGTGATGAAATCAAGGCACTCCTGCGTCATTTCATGTGTGTCCAGATGGCCGAAAATGCCGTTGGTGGTTATGAACCTTCCCTTGGTGTATTGCGCGATGATTTCGCTTTGCATCTTCACAAAGCTGCGGGCACTTTTGGAAATGAACCGTTTCTCCAGCAGCGCCATGTGCGGGTTTCCATGACCATGCAGCGTGTTGCGTTCAAGATGCACCTGATCCCAACCGGTATAGGTCTGGTTCCAGAAACGGGCGCCAATGGCTTCGTTCAGCGCATCCAGCGTGATAAAATGCGCCTGCAAATAGGCCCGGAAGGCGGTATCGTCGCTTTCGGAATAAAACACATCCATCTCGCAGTTGATTTCGTTGTCGATCTGCCAGCCGGTAACGGCCGGATGCTGGCCGTAGCGCTCCGCAAGCTTTGTGACGATGCGCTTGCAAAGGTTCAAGTAAACGGGGGAATTGTAGTTGTAATGCCGCCGGTGGCCATGGTGGTACAGGTTGCCTTTTTGGTCGGCGTTTAAAACTTCCGGGTACTTTTGGGTAAGCCAGGCGGGGGGCGTGGCGGTGGGGGTGCACAGGATCACCTTCATGCCTTTATCCGTGCAAAGGTCCAAAAAGCGGTCGAACATGGAAAAATCAAATACGCCTTCCTCTTTTTCTGCGACGGTCCAGGCGAATTCGAATACACGAACAGTTTCGATGCCGTGTTCAAGCATACGGCTTAGGTCGTCTGCCCACAGGCTCTCTTCCCAATGCTCCGGATAATAGCAGACACCCAAGGATAATTTGTCGGCACGGAGGGATTTGTCTTGTAACATGGTTATACCTCGCATTATTCTTTAATTGCCCCGGCGGTAAGCCCATTCATAAAAAACTTGGTGGCGGAAAGGAATGCTGCCAGCAGCGGCAAAACCGCCAGCGTGCTGGCCAGCATCAGGGCGCCAAGATTCGTGCCCCTGGTGGGGTCGCCCTTCATGTAGGACAGCATCAGCGGCAATGTTTGCAAGTTCGTATCCCTTAGCACCAGCATAGGGATCATGTAATCGTTCCATACGTTTACAAACTGCATAATGCCCAGCGCCGAATAGGCGGGAAGCAGCACCGGCGCGATCACCCTGAAGAAAATCAGCCACTCAGGACAGCCGTCGATTTTTGCCGCTTCCATCAGGGAAACGGGCACGTTGTTCACGCAGTATTGCCGCATCCAGAAGATTCCGAAGGCATTGGCCGCGCCGGGTATGACCAGCGCCGCGATGTTGTTGATCCAGTTAAGCTTGCTGATTAAGAAAAACCAGGGGATGATGCCGGCGATACCGGGGATCATCATGGTGCCCAGCAGTATGGCAAAAAGGGCGCTGCGGCCCGGAAAGCGGTACACTGCAAAGGCATACCCGCCCATGGAGCAAAACAGCAGCACCAGCGCGGTGTTCAGCGCAGACACGGTGACCGAGTTTAAAAAGCTCTTTACAATATTCACCGCAGCCTGCATGGCCGCAAAGTTTTCTAAAAGGCTTTGGCCAAACCAGAACGGGGGCGGGAAGGAATAAATCTCCGGCGTGGAATGGGTGGAAAGCACAAACATCCAGTAAAAGGGTGCCAGCGTCACAAGGGAAAAAAGGGCGAGGATGATGTTCAGCGTGATCCTGGCCACGGCTTTAAACGATCTGGCGGCAAAGTAGACCGCCACGAAGGCTGCCGCTATAATGACAAGCGGGATGCTCACGCTATCCTCCCTCCTTTTCGCGCCTTTTCCAAATCGTTTCGGCCGCCCAGCGTCTTTTGAAAGACAAGGGAAATGGCAATAACCATCATGCAGATCACATACGCCACGGCGGAGGCCAGGCCGTACAGGTTGTTCCCCTTCGGCGCCTTATCCAGAAGGTACATCATCACCGTAAGGCCCATGTTGTCGATGCCGCCCTTTCCGCCGGTCAGGATAAAGGGCTCGGTGAACAGGTTCATCATGCCGATGGTGGACTGTATGAGTGTAAAGAGAATAATGGGCTTTAAGAGCGGGAGGGTGATCCTGTAAAACGTCTGGGAGGGGCGGGCGCCGTCAATGGTGGCCGCTTCATAGATGTCGTTTGAGATCCCCTGCATGCCGGCCAGATAAATCACCATATTCCAGCCGATCCACTTCCACGCGAACATGATGATGACGCTGGTCCTGATATACTGGCCTTTGGCCCCCAGCCAGTCAATTTTGTCCATGCCCAATTGGCTCAGGAAATAATTCAGCACCCCGAAATTGAACCCGAACATGGAGGAAAATACGATCGTGATGGCCACGGCGCTTGTGACCATGGGCAGAAAGAAAACTGTTCGAAAGATATTCCTGCCTTTTACAAACGGGCCGTTCAGCAGGTAAGCCAGCACCAGGCCGCCCCCCAGGATGGGGATATGGGCGATGATGCCGATATAAAAGGTGTTGGATACGGCCTTTAAAAAGGTTGGGTCGGTAAACAGGCGGATGTAATTGTCCAAGCCCTTCCATTTCATGGCGCCGGCGCCGTCCCAGCGGAAAAAGCTGATGTACAGGCCCGCCAGGATGGGGAACAGGCCGAAGATGGCAAACAGGATAAAAAACGGGGATATATAAGCGTAGGCCACGCGGTTGCGCTTGATTTCCCGCCACAGCATGGACCGCTTTTTGCTCATCCTACGTGTCTGGACCAGCATGGAATTTTCGCCGCCTTTCAGGATAAAGGAGGGGCCGCAGCCCTGCTGCGGCCGCCTCAAGCATGTTTGTTTAGCGCAGCCCCGCATCCTCCATAAGCTCGACCATCCGCTCGTAATCATCCAGAGTCTCGTTCTTGATCTTTTCCTTCACGTTTGCGATGATCTCATCGGCGGTAAGGTTCTCGTTCAGGCCCGTACGAACCGCGTTCCCCATGGCTTCTTCCGCGGTTGCATCCATCAGCGTGGTGAAGGTGGGCTGCGTATTCTTGGCGATGTCTACCCACAAAAGCTTCGTCTTCTGCCCGCCAAAGAAGGGGTCTTCCTCGCTGTACATGGGATCGTCCCAAGCCGGTATGTAGCCGGGGAAGTAGTCAACAGCCTTGAACATGGCGTTCTGGGCTTGCGGGGTGGCCAGGGCATACTTGATGAATTCCCAGGCCAGTTCCTTGTTCTGTGACTGTGTAGGGATGGCCAGGTAGGAGCCGCCCCAGTTGGAGGTATCGATGCCGCCGGGCATATGGGCTATGCCCCACTTGCCGGCTGTGTCGGGGGCGATCCAGCTCTTGAGGAAACCGCCATACCAGCAGCCTGCCGCCACGCACGCGATCTGGCCGGAGCCGAAAGCCGCGTTCGCCTCATTGGACCACATATCCACGATCTGCGCGTCCCAGCCGTTTTTCCGCATGGTGATGGCCGCTTCCAATGCCTTGCGGGCCACTTCCTTATCGGCGTGCAGGTTCAGATCCTTGTCGTAGAAGTCGCGGTTCATGTAGCACCATTCATACATCATGGAAGCATTGGACAAAAGCCAGCGCTGGCCGGGGATGTACACTTTTTCCGCCGCCTGCAAAAAGCCGTCCCAGGTGTTAAAAAGCGCGTCCACTTCATCAGGATCGGTGGGCAGGCCCACTTCTTCAAAGATATCCCGGCGGTAAAACAGCGTGGCCGGGCCGATGTCCCACACAAGGCCGATCATCTGGGAGCCGTCCACCGAGGTGGCCAGATCCCACTTGTAGGCAACGAAATCGTCTTTCAGTTCGCCGGCGTTGTACGGCGCCGCCAGGAGGTTTTCAAATCCGGCACCGTCCTTGTAGCGGCCGACCCAGGCCTGTTCCACCATGACGACGTCGTCCGCACCGCTGCCCGCGGCAATGGCTGTGGACAGCTGCTGATGATGGTCCGTGGTGGACATAAAGTTCAATTCCACTTTTACACCGGGATGGGCGGCCTCAAAATCCGGTATGATCGCCTTGAACGCTGTGTCTCCCGCGGGCCAGCCGCCCACCCTAAGCACCGTTTCTTCCGCGAAGGCTGCCGGGATAGCAATGCTCAGCGCGAGCAATACTGCCAGGAACAGGGATACCGACCTTTTTGACATGATAGTCTCCTCCATTCATTTCAAACTTGTTTATACAAGTTTATTGTTAACGATGCTCATCACTGAGGAGATCATATCATATGTGCCGTATAATGCGCAATATGATTGGCGTAAATTTATATATATTTTTTTGTTATTCGACAATTGTATATACAACTTTCGTCCAAGTGCAGCATGGAATAGCCGTGCGCAGCATATTGCCAGGTCAGGGTAAAAGCATTTGAAGTTCTAAAGATCAAGAGAGGATGCCTCCGAAGGTCCAGGGCTCCGCAGCCGAAGCGCCGCCTGTGGCTCCGGAACACCGCCCCTGCCAGTGGCAGAATAGGGCGGCGTGGAGGAGGCTGGCGAAACAAGCGATGTGGGCTCCGGAACCCCGACCCCGCCAGTGGCGGATATGGGAGGGGTGAAGGAGGCTGGCGAAAAGGAGCAGTGCAAGCGGCAACGATGCAATGCGACTATTGAGCCAGATGGGAGCAGCGAGTCAGCGCGCCGATTGAGCCAGATGGAGGGTTGAAGCGAGGCGAAGGAGGATGGCGAAACGAGCAGTGCGAACGGTAGTGAGCAATGCGTCGATTGAGCCAGATGGGTAGGAAAGCCCTGGTCGCCCCCGCAGGGGCGAAAATACTCCTGAAAACGATACTCCTGATTGCCTGGTTTACAGCACTTGGCAGGCCGGCATATAAATGCTATGATGATGGAAGCGAACAGGCCGAACGTTTTTAAGGACATGGGAAGGATGACATCCATGAGCACTTCCGGCAAAACCGCATTGATTGCCGCCTGGCTTCGGGACAGGCTGAAAAGCGGAGCATACGGCATTATGCAGCGCCTTGAATCAGAAAACGAGCTGGCGGACCGCTTCCAGGTGACCAGGCTGACGGCCAGGCAGGCACTTTCGCGCTTGGAGCAGGAGGGCCTGGTGACAAGAATCCAGGGAAAGGGCACCTTCCCTTTTCAGGAGCCGGCTATTTTCCGTGAGCCGAAGTATAAAAGGATCGCATTCGTCACACGTGATCTGAAGGGGCACGTATTTGCCTATACGCTGGAGGGTGCCAAGGCCGAATGCGATCAGGCAGGCTATGCACTGGATGTCTATCCCGTCCCGGATGATACCAGGGAGCAGCGTATTGTTTTGGAATCGCTGATGGATGCACCTGTGGACGGATTGATCATAGAGGCCTACAGAACCGCCCTGCCGTCCCCCAATGAAGATATTTTCCGAAAACTTACGTCAAAAGGGATCCCGTGCATCTTTTTGAACGGTTTTTTCAGCGGGATCAGCGGCGTTTCCTATGTGGTGGCAAATGACCGGGAAACAACGGCTGCGATGGTGGACCATCTGGCCGCCCTTGGACATGAAAAAATCGGCGGCATTTTCAGCGCCATGGAATATGCGGGCCATGAGCGGTACAGGGGATACCTGGAGGGCATGCAAAGAAACAGCCTTGTTGTGGAAGACCGGAGGATCATGTTCATTTCCTATAACGAGGTGCAGTACGTGTTTGATAATTTGTTCAATGCGTACCGCTCCGGGATATTGGAATGTACGGCCATGGTTTGCTTCAGTGACCATTTCGCCCGTCACCTGGAGGCCACATTGGCAAGGCTAGGGCTTATCATGCCAAGAGATATGTCCATTACAGGCATTGACGACCTACAATTCCCGTTCGGCTCCAATAACCGTTTGACCACGGCGGCGCATCCCAAAGAGGAAATGGGCAGGCAGGCGGTCAAAATGATGCTGGCCATGATGAGCACAAGGCAGGTTGTCGAAGGCCGGATCTTGCCCATGCCGATGATTGTTGGAAATTCAACGGCCGTCCCCCGGGAGGGAACGGCCGATACATTGGCTTAATACTGCCCTGAAAATAGGGTGCAGGTGGAGCGTATACAAAGGCTTCCCCTTGAGGGGAAGCTGTCGACGAAGTCGACTGATGAGGTGGTAACAATGGATCAAATATTTGCAGTAAAACACCTCATCCGGCGCTGCGCGCCACCTTCCCCTCCAGGGGAAGGCTTTAAATTCGCATCTCGTACTTATTTACATTCCTTGGGATGATGCTTGCATCATGGGTATCTAAACCAAAACTTTAATGCTTCGTTGATTGCATCTTTTTGTATAGTTCTATCTTCACGTGCCGAGCGTAAGGCGGGGGCCGGCCCCCGCCTTACGCTGGATCCATCGATGCATTTATGTTTTGGAAAAGTATAAACCGGTTACGGCACCTGGGAAGGCGTGAGGGTGCGGCTTTGGCCCTCAAAGCAGAAGAGAAGGTCCTTGGTTAGAAGATCCTTGGGGAAAGCAAACAGCAATGCATACCAGACCTGATTATCCTTGGGTTCTGCCTGCAGTGCGCAGCCGGAGCGGTATTCATTTCCGTCAACATCCTTAAGGTATGCATTTTCGTAGAGCAGGTCAAATTCCGATTTCGTCTGGGTCAGCGGGAGGCCCACCGTCATTTCCAGCATCATGGCGCGCTCACCCTCAGCCATGTTTGCCGGTGCGCCCATCGGCGAGTCGTTGGCTGCGGTTATAACGATGTTCCCCAATGCAAACTCAAAGGGCGTTTCCATGGGCATAGGCAAGGCGGCGCTATCTTCGACCTTGCTTTCAAGCACGAATTCCTGGCGCAGATCAGGATTGTCATAGGAGTACACAAAAATGGATTCCGGCTTTTGATCCGTATCAAAGTAGAAAGTGGCCTGTCCATTGTTATAGCCTGCGTTCTCCCAGTCGTACTCCTTGCCGCCGCATTTGAAACCTGCCTGGATGTGCATAATGAAATTGCCTTCACGCATCTTCATGGAATCTCCCAGTCCCGACAGCGTGACGGTCGTATTTCCTTTCTCGTCCGTTCCAATATTTTCGATTGCTACTGTGTACGATTCATTTTCAAACATTACCGTCAGGCTTTCCGGGCTTGTTTTGATCCCGGCGGATGCCGTGAATACGGCCGCAAGGCAAAGGAAAAGCGCAAGTGTGACGGCCAGTGTTCGCTTCATTGTTATTCCCCTTTCATTTTCACATAAGGGTAAGCTTATAGAACGTGCCTCCGATCATTTCCTTCTGAATGGATTATAGCAGTGCGGCATATTCATTTGGTGTGCTGGCAGCACACAAACGTTATTTACAGGCTGCGGCAGTTGGCATATAATGCTGAATATAGGCTCATTCATGTGTTTCATAGAGAATAAAGGAATCCCACGCGGATAGCTGGAGGGGAATTCGCCCAATGGCCATGATATCCGAGGAATTCAAGGCGGTATATTTAAGGGAGCTTGCGTCAAGTTTAAGCTTGCCGCCGGCGGTCCTTGAGGATTATGATGCCACCGCGTGCCTGGCTTCGCTTAACCATAAGGAAATTTACCTGCTGTCTCAGAAATCGACAAGCCGGTTGTTTGTCATGAAGCAAAGGCCCGAAGCGTTGGCGTCAGCGAATGAAGCGGAATACGCGATGCTCAAAAGCCTTGACCACGAAGGGATACCCAAGGCTGTGGCCTGTTTCACCGAAAACGGGTACTCCTATTTGATCAGGGACTACTTTGAGGGCAATACGCTGGAGCAGCTGGTCAAAAACCGGGGTGCGCTGTCCATGCGGGAAATCATGGATATTTCCTTGCAGCTATGCTTCATCCTCCAGTATCTGCACGACAGGAAGCCGCCGGTGATCTATCGCGATCTGAAGCCTCAAAACGTGATCCTTGATCCAAACGGCGCCGTCAGGCTTATTGATTTTGATATATCCCGCAAGTTTAACCCGGATGCAACGCGGGATACGGTATTCATGGGGACAACGAACACGGCCCCGCCGGAGCAATATGGCTATTCGCAGACCGATGTGCGGTCGGACATTTATTCCCTTGGCGTTTTGATCATCTATCTTGGGACAGGGCTGTATGATATCCAGGCCGTGGACCGCCTGCCCGCGCAGCTTAAAAAGATCGCGCAAAAATGCACGCAGTTCGCACCGAAAGACCGCTATACTTCCATAACGCAGCTCGGGCGCAGGCTGAATATGCTGCGCCATAACGTATTTGTAAAGCTGAAGGCGGCGTTTGCCATAGTGCTAAGCCTTGCGCTGGGCTTTTACAGCGGGATCCAGTATGCGCTGTATACGGCCCTGCCGGCTTTTGAGCCGGCGCAGCCCATTATGCAATCACCAAAAGCGCCTGTCCGCACAACGCAAGTGTCCCAGGAGGGTATCGTGTCGTTTGCCTCGGCCCAGATCGAACAAAACGTACGTAAACAATTGGGCAAATCATCAGGCGAGCCGGTATACGCGGAAGACCTGAAGGCGGTCACCACGCTGTGCGTGCTGGGAGATACGGAGCAGGACGTAGGTTACAACGCACGCGTGGAGTCGGGGAAGATATTGATCAACAACATCCCCGCGCAAAGAGGGTCTGTTGAAAAGCTTACGGACATCCCTCTTTTTGAAAACCTGATGTATCTGCAACTGTTTGGTCAGAAGATCACGGATATATCCCCGCTTGAGGGTATGAATCTGTTTACACTCGATCTCGGGGGCAACTATATACGCAATTTGGCACCGCTTGAAAATATGCAAACGCTCAAGATCCTGAAAATCGGAAACAATCCTGTGTACGATCTGTCTCCTCTAAAATCACTTCAGAACCTGCGGGAGATCTATCTTGAAAACGCCGAGGTGAATGATCTTACCCCGCTTGGCACGCTTTCAAGGCTTGAATCCGTTAACCTTTTCAACACATCCTGCATGGACTATTCCGTGCTTGCCGGGATGCCAGGTTTGACATTCCTGGATATATCGGATACCTCCATAAAAGATGTCGCCGCAGTGATAAAGAACAGGAATCTGCGCATACTCGTCGTGCACCGGTGCGGCATCAATGATTTAAAGCTGTTTGAAGGCCTTGACAATCTGGAGCGTCTGGAATTGTGGGGGAACGGCATTGCGGATCTTACGGGCATTGAAAAGCTTGAAAACCTGAGCTCTCTTCTTTTGAGCTACACAAACGTAAGGGATTTGACGCCCCTTGTGAACGTGAAAAAGCTTAACAGGCTTGAGATCATGGGTATAAGGGCGGATCTTGGCCCATTGCTTGATATCCCAACGCTTACGGATGTCATCTGCTCATCGGATATGCGGGAACAAGCGGACAAGATTTGGGACAAGGCAAAATTTCTCATTGAAATGCGGGAGCCTATACCGTAATGATAAGCGTCTATTCAAGCGTGTCCAAATGGTGATCGAACAGCAGGGTTTGTACCGTAAAAATATCGTGTTTGTTGTTGATGCAAAAAATCAGCAGCGCGTCGCGCATGACCTTGGGGTATAATGCGCCATGCCTGGCGATCAAAAGCATATGCTGGGTATCATTCAGGTCAAGGCCGATGCCCAGCGCCAGCCGGATGTATTTGTCCCGCCTGGCATCGCGAAGGCCCCGCAGGATCTGATATCCATACCCGCGCTCGATATCGGCCCGCAGTATGGCCTCATTTTTGCTTATTCCATATTTGTTCAGAAGGCCATCCATATGATCGGCGATAGACTTGTTATAAAATGACTGCTCGTTGCGCTTTAAAAAGCTTTCGATATCCTTTTCCTCTTTCAGCTCATTTAGCAGGATATCTGTGGTGCTCGCTGCATTTTGATGCTTTTGGTTCAACACTTCATTGCTGCCGGCAGATTTGAGTTTGGGCTTTTTCATCGGTTTCCCCTTCTTTGTTTGATGATATTCACCGCTTCTGACCTAATACAAGCCGTGCATAATGGTCCATTCATTTTATGTATGAAAATCTGTATTCATATTTCTGATTCCCACTTCCAAATTCCTTCATATACAACTTCAAAACCGCCTCCTGCGAAAAGGCAAAAGGCGGTTTTGATATTCATGCTGCTCATAGTGCGGTCAGGGACTTATGCTACAAGAAACAGTTTTTCAGGAACGCAATCCCTTTCTCGGCCCACGCCGCTTCTTTCAAAATGGTTTCTTCCATACTTGCTTCGGGAGGGACCCATTGCTCAAAAATGATATGGGTATCATCTTCACAGGAAGAAACCTGTTTAAGTATGTGCTGAACCGGTGTCATTCCCTGGCCGGCCGGGCAGCCTTCGATGATAAAGCCTTGTTTGTGGGGAAGCCGGCGGATGATGAAATCCTTCATATGCACATTGATCGTGTGCGGGAGCAGGTTTTTTAGGATCGTGGGCAGCCCTTCCCCGGCGCCAAAAGAATTGACCGTGTCCAGGCAAATGCCCAGCCATTTGCTGTTTGCATCCTCGATGATTTTTTGAAGCGATGCGGAAGAAAAGCGGTCATGATTTTCAATGCCCAGGCGCACGCCGAGCTGTTTTAGCTCCGGTTCCACTTTGCGAAATACGGCAATGACGGTATCCGCGTCAGGCTCATAACCCGCATCATCAATGATGATCCTAAGGAACTTTGCGTGAAGCTTGTGGGAGATCTTCGCATACCGGCTTATGTTTTCTTCCGTAAAGCCGCGCGTTCCCGTTTCCAGCGCGATCCCCTTTTCCTGCGAAGCGGCTTGGAGCGCATCCAGCTCCTTATCCGAAAGCTGATGCAGAGGCAGGTTGTCGCCAAACTGCAAAAGCTTCAATTGAAAGGCATCCGCCTTATTAAGCAGCTGCATGGCGGTATACCGCTTTTCTCCCACAGCCCAGCCATATGTATAGGAACTCAATCCCAGCGTGAACAAGCAGCAATCAGCCTTTCTTGGCGGCATTCTGGCAGCGGGCATAATTTTCTTCTGCCGTATAACCGGGAATGAACACGGTGGCAAGCTTCATGGTTTCATCGCTGCGGTTGATCATTTGGTGCATTTCGCCGGCCAGCACCCATAGAACTGTATCCGGTTCGACGGGCACCTCTTTGCCGTCGCATATGGAAACGCCGCGGCCGGTCACGATATAAATCAGTTCCGGGCGGTCATGCTTGTGGTAATCCGTCTGCGAGTGCGGATAAATAATCGCGTGGCTGAAAGTAATTTCGGGCACATCGTTCTTATCCGGTGCGAAAAGCACTTTGATATTGCGCTTATATGGTTCCGGAATCGTCTGGCCTTGTTCCTCAAATGCCTTAACAAGTTTCATTGTAAGTCCTCCTAAAATTTATTCATGCACAGGGACTGCGCATATATACAAAGCCCAGTCGGAATCGCCGGGCGTTGTAAACGTTTGCCTGCCGCCGGGCAGCGTAAAAGTTTTGGAAAATTCGCCGGTACCGGGATTGAACCATACGCATTTGGCCTCGGGAATTGTGATGGCGGCGCTTCCGCCCTGAGCGAAGTAAACAAGATACCCGCTGTCTTCCTCGGCAAGGCAGAAGATGTTCTCGTTCGACTTGCTGCTAAGGAGGCTGTCGCTTGGCCGCATGCGCCAATAGCGGATGCCGCTCTGCTCCACAAAGTTGGTCATGTGCTTTAGGTCCCGGTAAATGGGCGGCACGCCGTTTATATGGAAAAGCTTGCTTTCGACCAAAACGCCCTGGTCGGCCACACCAAAATGCCGGTCCACACGGCCCATATAAAAGCCGCTGGCAAAGGCGACCCAGAATCCCTTGCGCTCCGTGTCGTATTTGTTCAGGTTGTGGCGGTCCTGTTCGCCTATGATGCACGGGCGTGCATACTGCCAGAAACGTTCGCCGAAGGTGTTGGTCGCTTTGCAAAATTCCTTCAGGTCATCCATGGAGGTGTGCTCCTGGGTGATGATGAAGTTGTTGCGCGCATGGCATACAAGGCAGTTCAGCTCGCCCGTATCGCCTATGGACTGCAGCCGGCCGTAAGGATCCTTGCCGGCCACATAATCCCCCCAGTAGCCGTACCACGCGGCGATATCTTCACCCGGGAATTCGTCGCCGGGATGCTTTGCAATATTCCCTGACTCAGCGCCAAGCGCCCAGTAAATATTCCAGTACGCCGCCAGGCGGGCAACGGTATACTTCAAATACCGCCGGATGTATTTCACATGCTCCTCGTTTTTGAGATTGAAGATAACGCCCCAGCCGGTTAAGCGGTCATTGCCCTCCAGCCAGCCCCCATTGTCAATGTTCAGCGGATGGTTTGACCATTCCCGCGGGCGGAAAACGGAATTGTCAAACAAAAGCTCAAAGCCGTAGAATACGCCCTGCTGCTTGGCAAAAGCGAGGGTTCGGTCCATACGGCGGTAAAAATCAAGGTTGAAGCGGTCCTTGTCGATCTTGTTCGCTTTCGCATCGACAACCTTCCAGGGCCAGTTGAAGCTGATATCCTCAATGGAGGTCTGGCGTGCGTAGAGCTGGTCGACCTCAATGGTCATGTTGACCTTGTGCTCGCCAAGAATGCGAAGATAGGTGTATATATCTTCTTCTGACGGTTTTTTGAAATCCAGGTCTTCAAAATCCAGCCGGAAATTGAACAGGGGATGCGGATACCAGCCGTCGTTGACGACCCATTGCGGCATGCCGTCCTGGCGGAAGAACCAATTGGGAAACTGGGAATTTACCGCAAGGCCGCCCCGGGATGCGGGCTTTGTGCATTGGAACGCTGTCTTTTGCCCGTGAAGCTGCGCCGCGTTCGAAAAGGTTTCGGCTGTCCAATCCCCCTCTGACGGCGGGGCAAAGCGGACGCGCCATGTGTTTTCCCCGTCATAGAAGCCGTCTACCGTGATAGACGTGGCGCCGCTTAAAAAACAGGCTTGGAGTTCTACATCCAGAAAGGGATTTTCAAACGTCTTGTCGCATGTAAGCTCCCACTCAAATATTTCCCAGCGCGGTATCAAATCCATATCGGGCGTCCCTCCCTTTTTCCTTGAGGGGCAGCGGTACCGCTGCCCCTCCGATCGATCTATGAACTATACGTGTTACTGCTTGCCGGCGGCTATGTCCTGGTACTTGGCGTACCATTCGTTGGCCCGCTGTTCAATCACGTCGCCGCCGGTTGCGTACCATTGCGCCACAAACTCGTCGAACTTCTCAATGGGCCATTCGCCGGTAACGATGTTCATCACGCACTCGTAAAAGAGCTTGTGGGTCTTGTGATCCGGGTAGCCGTCATAAACGGTCAGCGGCAGGCCGTCGCCGGCGATCGTGCGCGAAGCGGCGTAGGTGGTCTTCTGCATGTCCACAAGCATGTCGCCAAGCCCGTTGCCCTTTACCGCGCAAATGTTCTGGGTGAACCATTCGCCGTTATTCGCCTGCAGGCCCTTCAGGCCGTGATAGCGCTTGCCGAAAAGGTCCGCGGAGTCCTTCTCGGGGTAGTAAACGACCTTGCCGTCCACCATGTCCCAGGTTTCGCCTGGAATGCCGTACGCTACAAACAGGCGGCCCTCATCGGTTTCGAACCAGTTCAGGTACGTAAGCACGTTGGCGGCGTTCTTTTCATTGCTGAGGGGAATGCACCAGTCGCGGTTTGCAATCTCCAGGCGGCAGATGAAGCCGTCATACCCGTCCACGGCGGGTGGTGCAATGGCAGCCAGCTTGGCGTTCGGATTCTTTTGATAGAGGTTGGTAAAGTAGTTGGTGTCCGCCTGATGCAGTACGTTGTACCACAATCCGACGCGGTCGTCCTGTATCTTGGCGTTGAAATCTTTGCCGGCATTCAGGAAGGATTCCGGGTCCAGCAAACCTTCCTTGTAGAGCTCGGCAATGAACTGGATGGCGTCCCGGGCATTTTTCGTAATGCCGGAGTACTTAAGCTTGCCGTCGTAAATATCCCATAGCGGATCGCTGTTGAACATCGGCACGCCGTACATGGCAAAGAATCCGTGCAGCCAATTCGGGCCGGACTGCGCGATGGTCGGCAGCTCGTCGGCGATGCCGTTGCCGTTGGGATCGCGGTCACGGAAGGCGCGGAGCATTTCCACAAGCTCATCCTTGGTCTTGGGGGCGGAAAGCCCCAGCTTGTCCAGCCAGTCCTGGCGGATGACCCAGCCGCGTTCGGCATAGTTGATGTATACCTGCGGGATCACATAGATGTGGCCGTCGGGTGAATCGGCACGCATGAGGTTCCAAACATTTGTGGGGATGTTGGCCCACATGTTGGGGGCGTATTTGGGAAGAAGCTCATCCAGCGCCAAGGCTGCGCCCTGCTCCACCAAGGTGGCATCCACACCGAAGTTCAGGGGCCTGAAGACGTCCGGAATGTTCATGCCGGAGGCAAAGATCATTTGAAGGCCCTCGCCATAATCGCCGGAGATGGCGCGGACTTCAGGCTCGATGCCTGTCTTTTCGGTAACGTACTTCACATAGGGGTGGCTGGCATCGGGCGGGGTCGCCCAGGTGCGCAAAATGGTGATCTTCGGCGCTTCGGCAACAGCATAAAGGGGCAGAAGGCTGATGGCGAGCAGGATGGCCAACAGGGTGAGAACCGGTTTCTTCATGGGGATCCTCCTTTCGTTTTATGCGACCGGCATAGTGCACACATGCCGGAAACACATCATTCCTTGATTGCGCCAAGCATAACACCAGAAGTGAAATGTTTCTGCAGGAAGGGGTATACGGCAATGATAGGCAGCATTGCTACCATGATCGTTGCCATTTGCAAAGTGGTATTGTTGTAGTTGACATCCATGTAAAGGCCCGGCGTTTCAACGCTGTCGGAAATGTAGCTTCGTACAATGATCTGCAAAGGCTGCAGTTTTTTATCGTAAATGAACATCAGCGCGTTGTAGAAAATATTCCAATAGGCAACCGCGTAAAACAGCGCCATGGTGGCAAGAACAGGCTTTGATATGGGCAGCACGATCTTCATCAAAAGGCGCAAATCGCCGCAGCCGTCGATGCGGCCGGAATCGATCAGGGATTCCGGCGTTTCCTCAAAGAACGAGCGCATGATGGCCAGGTTGAACGCGTTCACCGTAAGCGGCAGTATCAGCGCCCAGACCGTGTTCAGCATGCCAAGCGACTTGACCGTCAGGAAAAAAGGGATGACCGGCGCCTGAAACACCATGGTCAGGATGACGAATATCATTACTCCCCTGCGGGGCTTGAACTCCGGTCGCGACAGGGCATAAGCCATGGCGGATGAGACAAGCAGGCTCAAAATGGTGCCGGCCAGGGTGACAAAGATTGTTACCGCAAGGGAATCCCATATGCGCTGTTCGGAAAGAACAAACTTGTATGATTCCAGGGATAGGCCCTTGGGGAAAAACATGACCGCGTTGCGCTCCACAAAAATCCTGCTGCTGATCGATAGGGAAATGACGCGGATAAAAGGAAGCAGCATGCTCGCGGCAACCAAAACAAGGGACAGCAAAATAAGCCACTTGCCAAGTGTCATGCGGCGCATTTTAATATACACCTCTTCCCGTGGTCCGCTTGGACAGCCAATTGCAGGCAACCATGAGCACCAGGCCGAAGACCGACTTGAACAGGCCGACCGTGGTGGTCAGGCTGTATTTCCCTTCCAATACGCCATTTTGAAACACCCAGGTATCCAGTATGTCGCCTATGCGCTGCGTCGTTGGCGTAAGCAGCACAAAGATCTGTTCAAAGCCAAGGTTGAGAAAATTGCCGATGCGTAAAAGGAACATGACGATGATGGTGGGCATCAGCATCGGCAATGTGATGTAGGCGGTCTGCTTCCAGTTGGATGCGCCCTCAATGACGGCCGCCTCGTACAATTGCGGGTTGATGCCGGATATGGCGGCAAGATATACGATGGCGCTCCAGCCGATCTCTTTCCACACGAACGAAATGGTGACGATGGGTACGAAAGCGCCTGACTGCTGCATGTACAGCACCGGCGGAAGGTTGAGTATGGAGCGGAAGACGTTTACGATGCCGTTTATGCTGAATATATCGAAGATGATGCTGCCGATGATTGCCCAGGAGAGGAAATGCGGCAGGTACAAAACCGTTTGCAGGCTTCGTTTCGTGATGCTGCGTGTTACCTGGTTGAGCATCAGGGCGAGTATAATAGGCGCCGGAAAGCCGAAAAGGATTTGAAGGCCGCCGATTTTCACCGTGTTCCCCAATATGCGGTAGAAGTCCTGATACTTGAAGATGTACTCGAAATTGGCAAGCCCGATCCACGGGCTTTTGAAAAGGCCCTTGAAGATTTGATAGTTCTGGAAGGCGATCACCGACCCCAGAAGCGGTATGTACTTGAATATAAGAAAGTAGGACAGGCCGGGGAGCACCATCAGGTAGAGCATCGGATGGCGTTTCATGTTGACCCAAAGGGTTTCATTCGGCTTACGGCTGGTGATGTCCGTCACACTACCGCCCCCTTCAAGGATTGTACAAGATCCGCATGACATCGTTCCTGATCCTGATCAGGTGGGCTTCCATGCTTTCCCGGGCGCTTTTCACGTCGCCGGCTTTTAAATAATCCAGCAGCGCGCCGTGGTCCCTTGTGGAGGCGGCCTTATCCAGGGCGACGCGGGTGATCAGCATTCTGGTGTAATTGATCTGGCCGTAAACGTCTATGACCGCCTTGACAAGGAAGCTGTTGCCGCAAAGCTTGCGCAGCGTGTTGTGGAAGTCGTTGTCTGCGTTCGCCCAGGCGGTGGAATCGTTGTTGTTCAGCGCTTCCCGCATTCTTGCAAGGCAACCTTCTGCCTCTGTAAAATCGAGGTTTGCGGCATTTTCCGCCACAACGCCGGCCAGCATGCCTTCCACCGCCTGCGCATACACGTAGGCCATTTCAATTTCCTGCCTGCTGAACTGGCGCACCACAACGCCCTTGTGCGCAATATACTCCAAAAGCCCGTCGCTGCGCAGCCGCGATAATGCCTCGCGCACCGGCGTGCGGCTCATACTCAGTTTTTCGGCCATTTCCATTTCGGATATCGGCTGGCCCTGGAATAATGCCCCATTCAAAATAGACGTACGGATGCTCTCATAGGCTATGGACGCCTGGCTATGTTTTGCCATAATACAACCTCGCATTCTTAATTGTATACAATATAGCATACAATTTTATACCAGTCAATGATATTATCCCCTGCCCGAAAAATATTTTGGGCGCCGTTTTTCGCGCGAGTTGAAGCCCGGCCGCGTTTTTTGGCAGTCACAGCGCCATAAACCGCAAGGGAAAACCGCTGATCACGGCGAATGTATGCGTTGGCAGCCATTTGCCTGACCAAGCGACGAATTGTTTCTGCTGTGCAAAATGGATATAATATACCTTTGGCAATACTCCGTTGATTACGGTTCCGGAAAGGGGTACAGGAATGCCCAAGTATGAGTTTCGATGCAATGCATGCAAGGAAGGTTTCGAGTTTACCATGACCATGAAGGAAAGAATGGCAAGCCAAATTGTTTGTCCCAAATGTTCATCGCTGGATGTGCTTCAGCAGTATTCCGTTTCCAGCATCACTGGGGGGAAGGCTGGAAGCGGCTGTTCCTGCGGATCCCATTCCTGCGGCTCCTGCGGAGGGCAATGCCACTGCAAATAGGCGGTTATAAGCTTTATCGAAAATTGAAACAAAATAAAAGCCTCCTGTCCCTAATGGGCAGGAGGTTGCATTTTGTGTAAGGATATGCGATACTTTACGTAATATATAGCGTTAATTACAAAAGCTGGTTCGTGGGGGCAAAAGGCATGAAAAAGCGGATTGCTTTGGCAGTGCGTTTCATATTAGCCGCGCTGGCGGTCACCGCGGCATTGTTTATGCTGTCCGGCTCGGTAAAACAAAAGGAGCAGCCGCCGAAAAACCCTGTCATCCTGGGCTTTTCGCAGCTTGGCAGCGAGAGCGGCTGGCGCATAGGCAACTCGCAGGATATTTTGAACGCCGCCGACCGGGCCGGCGTGCAGCTCATGTTTGAAAACGCCGAGCAGAAACAGCAGAACCAGATCAAGGCGATCCGTTCGTTCATTGCCTACCGGGTGGATGTGATCGCCTTTGCGCCCATTGTGGAGGATGGCTGGACCAACGTGCTGACCGAAGCGCGGGAAGCCGGCATCCCGGTTTTGTGCACTGACCGGTACATCAGTGAGGAGGACGCCGGCCTGATCGTGGGTTTCATCGGCTCGGATTTTTATGAGGAGGGCCGCCGCGCGGGCGAGTTCCTGCTCAAAAAGGCCGGTCAAATGGGCAAGGATCACCTGCGCATTGTGGAGATCACCGGGACTGTGGATTCCACGCCCATGCGCCAGCGCGCCATAGGCTTTCGGGAAACGATTCAAAACGATCCGCGCCTTACCATAGTTGAATCGGTATCCGGTGATTTTTTAAAATCCAAGGGCAAGGAATGCATGACCCAAATCCTTAAGGAGCGGGGCCGCGATATAGATGTGCTGTATTCCCACAACGACGCCATGACGCTGGGCGCCATGGAGGCCATCGAGGCAGTGGGCATGGTGCCGGGCAAGGATATCGTGATCATTACGGTGGACGGCGAGCAGGGCGCCATCGATTTATTGAAACGGGGGAAGATCAACTGCGTGGTGGAATGCACGCCCCTGATCGGGGATATGATCATGAGCCTTGCCAAGAAGCTGGCCGCGGGCGAAGATGTTGACCGCTACACCTACTCCAAGGAAACCATGTTTTCAGAGTTTGACGATAATTTGCAAAGTATTCCGGCGAGGGGGTACTGATAGTCTATCAACTACAGTAGCTACGGAAAATTGGCAATTGCAAAGTCACTTGGCGGGCGATTCATAATCGCCCCTACTGCGTTGTTTGTTAATTGGCTTCTTTGACGAAGGTCGTGCTTGCTTGAAAAATCCATTGATCTTCGCTCAAAGGCAGTAAAATTGAGGACGAGCCAAATAAAAGCTGCCGCGCAAAGCACGATCCTGCTTTGCGAAGCAGCCCGTTTTTTTGCGCGGCAGCATTTTCCCTTTCCTCTATCTTGCCTTTTTTCTCGCGGAATAGGTGACCACAATGCGCTGTATGACGATGAACAATAGCAGCAGCACGCCGGTTGCGATCTTGGCCCACCAGGAGGACAGGTTCCCGCTGAAGGTGATCAGTGCGGGAATGGTGGATTTTAGCATCACGCCAAACAGCGTGCCGATCATGTACCCCACGCCGCCGGTCAACAGCACGCCGCCGATGACCGCGGAGGAGATCACATCCAGCTCACCGCCGGCCAGCGCCAGGTTCCAGCCGGATTTTACGTACAGCACATAGGCGATGCCGGCCAGTGCGGAGCATAAGCCGTTGATGCCGTACACCATGATCTTGGTGCGGCCCACCGGCAGCCCCATCAGCCTGGCCGACTGTTCGTTGCCGCCGATGGCGTATACGTTGCGGCCAAAGCGCGTCCATTGCAATATGACCATACCCAGTATGATCATGGCGATCAGAAGCAGTACGCTGAAGTTGATGTAGGCTACGGGCTTGATTTTGACCCATTCGCCGTCCTTTAATTGCATCAGGTAAATCTTCCAGCCAGCCAAAGCATCGATCATCTCATTGTTGATGGAGATGGACTCGCGGCTGATCAGCGAGCATACGCCCCGCGCCAGGAACGAGCCGGTCAGCGTAGTGATGAAGGCGGGCACGTTCAGGTAGTGGATGGCCGCGCCCATGAGTAAGCCCAGCCCCGTGCCGACAAGCAGCGAAAAGGCAATGCACAAAATGGGAGGCAGGCCCATGACCGAGGTGCCGTAGGCGATGAACATACCCGTTAAGGAAGCCACAGAGGCAACCGACAGGTCGATGCCGCCGCTGATGAGTACCATGGTCATGCCCACCGCGGAAATGCCGATGTACGCGTTGTCAATAAACATCAGCATCAGCGTGCGGATGGTGGTAAAGCCCTTGTCGCCGAACATGATCGCGCCGAACAGGTAAATGATCAGAAACACGCCCAGGGTGGCGTACACCATGACATATTTGGGATTGAACAGCCGCGATGTCCATTTCTGGCGGCCAATTTCTATCTTAAGCACGTACCACACCCCCTGTCGTTTCCCGGCGCTTATGGCCGCGCCTGGCCATGGCACGGCGCACAGGCTCGGACTGCAGCACGATGACCACCGCGATGATCATGGCCTCAAACGCCAGGATCGCCTCCGAAACGATGCCGAAGAAGTACACCAGCGTGATGATGGTGCGCATGATCAGCGCGCCGACCACCGTGCCGGCCAGGCTGAACTTGCCGCCCGACATGCTGGTGCCGCCGATAACCACCGTCAGGATCGCATCCATTTCATTGTTGACGCCGGCATTGTTGGAATCGCACGAGGAGATGCGGCTGGAGTAGATGAGCCCCGCAATGCCGGACAGGAGCCCGGTCAGTATATAGGCGATCATGATGATGCGGCCGGACCTGAGCCCCGACACGCGGCTTGCGCTGGGGTTGACGCCCACGGATTCAACAAACATGCCGAAGGCAGTTTTGCGCGTGAACAGCGCGACGCATGTTACCACCACGGCGGCGATAATCACCGGCATCGGCAGCCACAAAAGCTTGCCCTGGCCGATAAACTGAAAGGGCGTATACATAGTCGTAAACTGCTTGCCGTTGGTGGTGATCTGCGCGATGCCGCGGCCGGCGACCATCAATATCAGCGTGGCGATAATCGGCTGCATGCCAAGCTTGGATATGAGCAGGCCGTTGAACGCGCCCATAACGGCGCAAACAACAAGCGGCACCAGTATCACAAGGAAGAAAGGCATGATGGTATAATCGCCTGGCGTGGGGTACTGCAAAACGTCCCAGCGCAGGAACTTAAGCGCCATGGCGCCGGATACCGCAACCAGCGCGCCAACAGATAGATCCGTGCCGCCAAGCGCTATCACCAGCGTCATGCCCATGCCGATAATAACGATCTCCGCCGAGCGGTTCAAAATGTCGATGGGTACGCCGTAGAGCATGCCCGTCACCTGGTTGTATTCGATTTTCAAAAAGTCAGGCCTGAGGATCACGCTGACCAGCAGGATCAGCGCCTCCGCGACCACCGCCCAGAATATTTTGGAGCGGACGATGGTTTCCCAGCTTAATTTGCGCTTCATATGCTCACCTCCGCGGCTTCATTGGCGATGATGGCGAGTATATCCGACTGCTGGCAGCTTTCGCCGTCCAGCTCTCCCGCCTTTTCGCCGTCCCGCATGACGATGATGCGGTTGGCGCAGCGGATGATTTCATCCAGCTCGGAGCTGATGAAGATCACCGCCATATCCCTTTCGCACATGTTAAGCATCAGGCGCTGGATCTCGGCCTTGGCGCCCACGTCGATGCCGCGGGTCGGCTCGTCAAGGATCAGCACGTCGGGATCGGTTGCCATCCAGCGCGCCAGGATGACCTTCTGCTGGTTCCCACCCGACAGCTCGCCGACCTTTTTATCGGCGTCGGGCGTAGCGATGGAAAGAAGCCGTATATATTTGTCGGCCAGCGCCTGCTGCTCCTTTTGGGGCATAGGCTTTAAAAAGCCGCGCTTGGCCTGCACCGCAAGGTATATGTTTTCGCGCACAGACAAATCCCCTATGATCCCGTCGCGCTTGCGGTCTTCGGGGCAGAATGCCACCTTGTTCACAATGGCGTCCAGCGGGGACTTAAGCGTAAGTGCCTTGCCGTTCACCAACACCTTGCCGCGCTGCGGGCGCGTAACGCCAAAGAGCATCTCGGCCGTTTCGGTGCGCCCGGAGCCCAAGAGCCCCGCGAACCCCTTCAGTTCGCCCTTTTTCACCGACAGGGATATATCTTCCACCTTGCCTGGTATGCCGATATGGTCAGCCTCCAATACCGCCGCAGCGCCCGGCTTTTGTTCCGCGCGCTTTAGGTTGAAGATCTCATTCATGTCCTTGCCGATCATGTGGGTGACCAGGTC
>JAEZJP010000048.1 GCA_023415715.1 Bacillota bacterium | reverse complement strand
GTATAACCCCCTTTAGTAAATCGGCTTGACAGCCATGCTATACTATATCATGATTGACAAAAAATTGCACCTGATTTCCCATCATTCCATTCGTTTAATTCTCTCACTCTCCTTTCTACAAATTACTTATATTCTTTGAAATGGCCATCACTTCATACTCCTTAAGGGAAAAAGCGTAAGCGATCATCAAGTCATGTTACAAAAGAAAAATTGTTCGTGGGAGCATATACGGTATGACTCTATGCATTTTTTGGAAAACGTGGCATTGCGGGATCAAATTGCGGAAATATCTAGCCCTATCCTTTCTGTTCCTCTTCCTGCTTGTAACGGTGAGTGCGATTGCGCAAGAAAGCATGGCGCAAGAGATTACCTCATCATGTACCTTCCATGCATCCCGCCGCGCAGAGCAGATCCCCTGGATGACGGATATAAGTTTCAATACCTATTGGCATGGCGGCCCGGAATGCTGGGTGGAGATGACTCTGCCGGAAGACAAGCCATGCTATGGCCTATACATTTGCTTTGGCGGCATGCTGACCGCATGGGAAATTCAAGCGCAGGATGCATCCGGCGCGTGGAAAGCGGTTTACGTGCCTAAAGAAGAATATTACCATCAATATGTGCCGCTGCCCGGTCGTAATCATTTTCGCATTTTTTCAAGTACCGGAAAGGGGAAGGAATCCCTTGGCATTTCAGAAATACGGCTGTTGGGAAAGGGCACATTGCCCGAATGGGTGCAGGTTTGGAAAAAACCGCAGGGAAAGGCAGACCTGATGGTCGTAGCTGCCCATCCCGATGATGAACTGCTGTTCATGGGCGGAACCATACCTTATTATGCCGGTGAACGAAAGAAAAAGGTCATTGTCGTATACCTGGCGAACACGCATTCCAGGCGCAAAAGCGAACTGCTCAATGGCCTTTGGCTTTGCGGTGTGCGTGACTATCCGGAAATGGGAACGATGACAGATTGTTATGGATTGATATTGAACAGGTTATACAAGCAATGGAATGAACAAGAACTTGCTAAAAGAATTACGCGTTTGATTAGGCAGTACAAGCCGGATGTGCTTGTCACCCATGATGTAAAAGGCGAATACGGGCATGCCGCCCACCAGGCGGCAGCTGATATCTGCAAAAGGAGTCTGCTGCTGGCACAAGACCCGGCCTGCGACAGCCAAAGCGCCCAAAGCTTTGGTGTATGGCAAATTCCAAAGATGTATTTGCATTTATACCCTGAACAGCAAATTTCCATGGATTGGCGCAGGCCTCTTTCCGCATTTTCAGGAAAAACAGCCTTTGAGATGGCAGATGAAGCATTCAGGCTTCATATTTCCCAACAAAAAGACGTATATACCATGGAGAGCGTGCGTATATACAATAACAGTCTGTTTGGTCTGTATTTTACCGCTGTCGGACCTGATGTGGCAAAGAACGATTTTTTTGAAAACCTGCCGGAGCAGTAATTTTTATTCTATGCGACATACATCATCATTCCTATACTCAATTTGTACATTGATCTGACAAACTGGTATAATGGCTAAAAACCCATGGAGGTCTGTATATGGAGCATGTGGAGCTGGACTTTTTCACCAAGACGCAATTCCCCTGCCAATTAAAATGGGCGGCAGGCACGCTATATTTTTTGGTAAAGCATGCGGATCTGGAAGAAAACAAGAACGTAAGCGACCTGTATGCCCTGAAGGATGGCGAAGTGTTAAGGCTTACCGCCTCCCAGGACGTGGCCGCATACTATCCTGTGGAAGACGGCATCATCTTCCCCGCCGCACGAAAAGATATGGATAAGGAAAAGTTAAAGAAGGGTGAACATCTCACAGTGCTCCAGCTCTTGCCGAAAACCGGCGGCGAGGCCAGGGAACTTATGCGCCTGTCTTACGCCGCAGGGGATTTTGAGTTCATCAACAAGGACCGTTTCCTGTTCACGGCGCTGTATGACCATGATCTGGAGGCGGCAAAAAAGGAATGCGGCGGCGACATGGAAAAGGCGCTGGCCAAGGCAAAGGAAGACCGGGAAAGCTGCGATGTGATAGATGAGCTGCCCTTCTGGTCAAACGGCGAGGGCATGGTGAACAAGCGCCGCAGCCGCCTTTATCTGTACGACAAGGGGAACATCACTCCCCTTACAGAGGAATTCACCCAGGCCCGGCTGTTAAGTCTGTCCCCAGAAAAAAACCAGGCTCTGTATACAACCTGTACGTACACAGATGTCATGCCCCTGTTTGACCAATTGATGCTGCTGGACCTTACAACCCTTCAAAGCAGGGAACTGAAGGTGGCACCGCAAGCTTCCCATCAAGCCGCGGCCTTCCTTGCGGAGGATAAGGTAGCCGTGGTTGCGGGCCTGTGCGGAAAATATGGCCTCAATGAAAACGCCGCCTTCTATACCCTGTCCATTGCGGATGGTCAGGCATGCCTTTTAAGTGACGGCGACCAGCTCGCGTTTGGCAACAGCGTGGGCAGCGACATGAAGATGGGCAGCGATTCTTACAAGCTGTACCCCTGGCTTGGCGGATTCGCCTTCATCGCCACTGTAGGCCATGATGCGCAAATCTACCTTTGGCAGCCGGGAAAAGAAATCCGGCAAATCACCCGGGATAACGGCCTGGCAGCGGAATGCACCGTAGGAGAAGACAGGCTGTACTCCCTTTGCATGCGGGGTTTAGGCGGCATGGAGGCCTATGAGATCAAGGCAGATGGAACGGAAACGCAATTAACGAATCTGAACAAATCCCTGGCAGCATACCAGTTGTCCGAGCCCAAAGAAATCAAATTCCCCAACGAAAACGGGGATACCATCACCGGCTGGGTGATCCCGCCCATAGACCTTGCGCCGGGCAAAAAGGTACCCGTGATCCTGGACATCCACGGCGGGCCAAAGACAGTGTATGGCTCGGTGCTGTTCCACGAGATGCAGTATTGGGTGCAAAACGGATATGCCGTCATCTTCTGCAATCCCACCGGTTCCGACGGCGGCGGCAATGCTTTTGCGGACCTCCGGGGCCGCTACGGCGAAACAGATTACAGGGATATCATGACCTTTGTAGATACGGCTTTGCGCACCTTCGATTTCCTGGACGGGGAACACATGGGCGTTACCGGCGGAAGCTACGGCGGCTTTATGACCAACTGGATCATCGGCCATACCGACCGCTTCCGCTGTGCGGCCACCCAGCGCAGCATTGCCAACTGGATCTCTTTTTCCAATATGTCGGACATCGGCGATTTCTTTGGCGAAGATCAAATGGCTTCTTCCTGCTGGAAGGATGTAGAGCAGATGTGGCGGCAGTCGCCGCTCAAGTATGCCGACCGGGTCAAAACGCCCACCCTGGTCCTCCACAGCGACAACGATTACCGCTGCCCGGTGGCGGAAGGCATACAAATGTTTTACGCCCTGCGCCATTTTGGAATACCTTCACGGCTGTGTGTGTTTCACGGGGAAAACCACGAATTGTCGCGCTCCGGCAAGCCTAAAAACCGCATCCGCCGCCTAAAAGAGATCACCGAATGGATGGATAAGTACCTGAAAAGGGCGGACAACACGGAAAAAGTGGAAAAAACTTCATAAATACAGGCCGAAATTTGATCTCCTGCAAAATTATTCTTGTTTTTTGGGATGACACGCTATATAATAGGCATGGTTGTATTTCGGGTCTGTGGTTGAAAGCCGAAGCCAGCCGCGGGCGAAGCGGTCCACGTAACCCGGTCAAAGTACCGGTGATCATGGCGCGGTCTAGTTATA
>JAEZJP010000328.1 GCA_023415715.1 Bacillota bacterium | reverse complement strand
CTCCTGGGCTTACACGGTCCCAACTGGCTGACAGACAAAAGCATTGCCATGGTTTCGATCGTCATCATGAGCCTTTGGTCCATTGGCAACAGCATACTGATCATGCTGGCAGGCATACAGGATATCCCTGTTACCTATTATGAAAGCGCCCGGCTGGAAGGGGCGTCCACCCTCCGCCAGGTGTTTTCCATTACCATCCCGCTTTGCACGCCGACCATTTTTTTCAACCTGGTGGTAGGCATCATTGGCGCATTTCAAATTTTCAACCAGCCCTACATACTCACCAAGGGCGGACCGGTGGATTCCACCAGAACAGTCGCCATGTATTTGTTTTCCAACGCGTTTGAATACGGAAAGATGGGTTATGCCGCCACGATCGCCTGGTGCCTGTTCCTTGTGATCATGGTCATCACGCTGATCATACAAGGCACATCGAAAAAATGGGTGTTCTACGATAATTGAAAGGAGGTGCTGATCCATGATGCAGCAAACATTGAGATCAAAAAAGCAAACACAGCACACATTGAGATCAAAAAGGCAAATGCAGCGGCTTGGCAAATACAGCACCTACTTTATACTGATATTGACATCCCTGATCTGCATTGTTCCATTTCTCTGGATGATACTTACCTCTTTCAAAACCAACGCCGAAGCGCTTCGCTTCCCGCCGACGCTTCTGCCCCAAAAATGGATACTTACGAATTTTTCCAAGGGCCTGGCCAGGGCGGATTTTGGCAGGTTCACCGTAAACACGCTGATCCTTTCCGTAACCTGTACGATGGGTACGGTTATTTCGGCCGCTCTTGTGGCATATGGCTTTTCCCATTTCAAAGCCAGGGGATCAAAAATGTGGTATACATTATTGTTGGCCACTATGATGCTGCCCGCCCAGGTAACGCTGGTTCCGCAGTACCTTATTTATTATAAAATGGGCATGCTGGACAGCTACTGGCCGATGATCATCCCTTCCTGGCTTGGCGGCGGCGCCTTCAACATATTCCTTTACTGCCAGTTCTTCAAATCCCTTCCCAGGGAACTGAACGAAGCCGCTGAGATTGACGGAGCAAATACCTTCCAGACATTTTTGCGTGTCATGATGCCGGCGGTCAAGGCTGTTTGGATATGTGTGGGCGTCATGTCGCTGGTGTATCATTGGAATGACTTCTATACGCCCCTCATCTATTTGAACTCCAGCCAGAAATATACCATTGCCATCGGGCTGCAGTTTCTGAACAGCTCCCAGGGCACATCCAAGATAGGCATGATGATGGCCGTTGCATTGACCACCATGCTGCCTGTGCTCCTGCTTTTTTTCGTGCTGCAGAAATACTTTATCCAGGGCATCAAGATATCCGGCATGAAGTGAACGGCATTTACGGCAGCCGGCATTGAATGAGCGGCTCGATTGCATTATAATTGAACTATAGATGCCGGGAATCCCTTTTCAATACCGATGCCTTGGAAGGATGAGATCATTGCTGAAAAGGCTAGCCCTGCCTGCGGTTATGATGGCGGCCCTGCTCTTTATTATGCTGCGTGCAACAGCGGAGTCGGCCGATCCTTACGGGAAATATGAGCCTGGGATCACCGTGCATTTCGTACGGTGTGTGGATAATACGCTGAATGATAATTATTTCGCGCAGCATCCCGATAAAACCATTGTGGATAACCTCTGGACAGACCTGTATAAGGAAAAGCTGGGCATCAGCGTTGCCTATGACTGGGTCGTAAAAGATGGCGACGAGTATGAGCAAAAGCTTGATTTGTCTATCATTACGGGAGCCATCCCGGAGTTTTTCAATGTATCCGCGCTGCAGATGCGGCAGCTTGCCCAGGCGGATATGATCATGCCGCTGGATGAAATCTATGAAACCTATGCCACCGGCTTTACCAAAGAGGTGCTGGCAAAAGGTGGAATGGAACCGTTTGAAATTGCCACCATCAACGGGAGGCTCTACGGTTTGCCGCAGACGGCCACGGATAAAGAGGTGGATTACGTCTGGATCCGCACAGACTGGCTGCAAAGGCTGGGGCTTGAGAAGCCAACCACCATGAAGGATTTGATGGCCGTTGCCCAGGCGTTTTCCGAAGCGGATTTTGATGGGAACGGGAAAGCCGATACTTACGGCCCCGTATTTACCAGCAGTCTCTGGGATGGGTTTGGCAGCCTGAAGGGCTTCTTCAATGCCTTTGATGCATATCCCAATATCTGGATAGAAAAAGACGGCAGGCTGATATACGGCTCCACCCTTCCCGGCGCGCGTGAAGCGCTTGCTGCCCTGAACAAAATGTATGAAAGCGGTCTTATCGATCCCGAGTTTGGCGTGAATGATGCCAGCAAGGTGGCGGAGCTTACCACTACCGGTCATGCGGGCATTGTGTACGGCGCGCAGTGGAATGCCATATGGCCGCTGCAGTACAACAAAAACGCGGACCCAAAGGCGCAATGGCAGGCGCTCCCCATCGTGACCGCAACCGGTCATGAGGCGCTTACGCAGACCAGCTCCGTCACCAACAAATGGACGGTGGTCCGTAAGGATGCGGCGCATCCTGAAGCGCTTGTGAAGATGTACAATCTGTACATCGATACAAACTGGGGCGAAAACAATCAAAACAGCATCTATTACGCGCCTATCGACTCGGAATCCATTTGGAAGCTTTCACCTATTTACCCCGAAATGCCCAACAAAAACATAGATGCGTTTTTGCAGCTTGAAGATGCGCGCATACTCGGCGACACATCCCATTTGAAAGGCGAGGCATTGAGCATTCAAAAAAAGCTGGATCTGTTTGCGCAGGGTTCCAAAGAAGGCTTCGCGTTATGGGGGTGGGAGCGCGTTTACGGTCCGGACGGCGCCTACAGCATTTACAGAGATTATCTCAATAGCGGGCGCATCGTCACCGACAGATACACGGCAGCCCCCACCGAAACCATGAGCGATTTCTTGTCCACGCTGAAAGCCATGCAAAACGAGGTTTTTACGAAAATCATACTGGGCGACGCGCCTATTGAAAGCTTTGACCGGTTTGTCAGCGACTTTTACGCCCTGGGCGGACAGCAAATAACGGACGAAGTCAACAGCTGGTATCGGCTCCAAACATTTAAATGAGAAGGGCCGTGCCGGACAGGGGGCATGACAGCATGCGGGGCAAGGGCTTTCGCCTTAGGAAAAGTGTGTACAACCGCCTACTGCTGATGACGGTTTTGGTCATCGTGATTTTTTACGGCGTGGGGATATACTTAAACACCCTGGGGATACAATATGTCGATTTTGATTTGAGGAGGTCGGTTGATGCGGAAACCGGCTTCATTGTTCAAAGCCTGGAACTGGAGCTGAACGCGCTTTTGACCTCCGCGCAGGAATTGGCAGGCGACCAGAACCTGCTCCGCTTTGTTATTTCCAATCAGATCCTCAGCGATTATCAAAGGACCGAATATATTAAATCTCTGTCCAATCATCTGATGCGCATCAGGCGGTTCAGCACCCTTGCGGATACCGCGCAGATCCTTTTGCCCGGGATGAACGGAACCATCTCGCCAACAGACCCGATTTTTAACGACCTGGATATCCGGCTGTACGGCAGGCTGGCTTCCGCGCCGTCTTCTTCGTCTTTGCAAAGCAGTGTCGTAATGTATAACGGGAGCTGTTATCTGACGCTGCAAAGGGCTCTTTCCGGCCAGACGGCTTTTTTGATCGCCCTTGGCATAGCGCCTGAAGACGCGCTTTCCGGCATCCTTATGATGAGCGGCGATGAAGCAACGCAGTTCGCGCTGCTCAATGAGGACGGCAGCATATTTGCCGCGACCGGTTCGGCTGCGCAGCTGCTGAAAGAAAAAGCAGGCGGCAATGCGTTTCTTCTCTATCATGACAACCAATATATCCTGTCGGAAAAGCGGATCCCCTCCCTGCACATGGAGCTGCATTATTATAAAGTTGTGAGCCCCATGCTTGAACCGCTGACACGGCACAGGTACTGGATGTGGATACTGACAGGCATGGCGGCTATGCTCCTGGCTGGATATCTGGTCTATTTCCGCACGGCGGTGTACCGCCCCATGAACGCCATTTACGAAGCGATGGGGAGCGTTGAAAAAAGCTCTGATTTTTCCATATCCAAACGCTACAATGAACTGCAGGTGATCGAGGAACGCTTCCATATGATGGTAAAGCGAATCGAAAAGCTGGCGGCGGATGTGTATGAGGAACGGTTCCGCGCGCAAAAGGCTGAGCTGATGCAGCTGCAGATGCAGATCAATCCCCACTTCTTTTACAATTCGCTGTTTCTGATCTATCGCATGGCCCAAAAAGAGGGGAATGAGGACGTAGCTGATTTCAGCCTGAACCTCAGCAATTACTACCGGTATATCACGCAGTCCAGTGAGTCGGAGGTTGCCTTAAGGGATGAGGTGAAGCATGTGGAAACCTACCTTAAGATCCAGCAGGTCCGGTTTGCGCCGCGTATAACCGTTGCGGCTGATCAGCTTCCGGAAGCCATTGCCGGTGAGCGTATTCCAGCCATCATCCTGCAGCCGCTGGCGGAGAATGCCTTTGAGCATGGGGTAAAGGATGTAACAGCCGGCGGGTATGTGGAACTCCATTATCAGTACACGGATACATGGTTCCGCGTAAGGGTCGCCGACAATGGCGGAAACATGGACGAACAGCAGGTGGCCGCGCTGAGCGACCGCATTCGCAGCGGGGAATTGCACGAGGGGAGCGCGCTGTACAACCTCAACCGGCGGCTGGCGCTTCGCTATGGCGATAAATGCAGCCTGCACCTGGAAAGCATCCATAAGGGATTAAGCGTGTCCATTACCTTTCCCAGGAAGGAGGCCGGACAGGATGATGTCTCTGCTGATTGTGGATGACGAAGTGATCATAGCGGATTGCCTGTATGAAATGCTGCAGGAGGCGTTTGCCGACCGGCTTGTTGTATACCGCCGCTACAGTGCGCTGGACGCCAGGGCGCTGATGGAGAACGAGCGCATCGATATCCTGCTGACGGACATCAATATGCCCGAAACCTCGGGCTTGACGCTCCACCAATGGGCAAGCCGGCGCTGGCCGTTTATGAAGGTGATCTATCTTACGGGGTATTCTAATTTTCAGTATGCCCAGCAGGCGCTGCGCCAGCAGGCGTTTGATTACGTGCTCAAAAGCGATGGCGACGGCCAGATCATCGAAACGATTGAAAACGCCATGAAAGCGCTGACAGACGATGCCAAGCGCCTATTGGATAATCCTCTTTTTGCCCAGGCACGGCCTCTGTATATACGGGAAATGATGGATCAGCTTTTGTATCAGCCGAAGATACAGGCGGATCAGATAGAGAAAAACCTGCTTTTGTGGAATATCCCGCTGCGTTTGGAAAAGCATCTTATGCTGGCTTTGTGCATATTCAGGGAGCCCAACGCGCCGCTGCATGCGGCGATGGATATGATAGAATCGCTGATGAAGGACAGGTTCAGGCTTGTTATTGTGGATATGAACAAACGCGAGCTGGCTTTATTGGCTCAGGGCGATATGACAAACGATACGGGCGAGCTGAACCGGCTTTTGCAAACGGCACAGCGGCTGCTGGAAGAAAAGGGCGCCGGCGTCATCATGGCGATGCTCGAAAGCGAGATCCCCTGGGCCTCCCTGTCCATGGCAAACATGCAGATCCTTCGCAAGCTGAACGAATTATGCCCTACCCAGGGCGAGCTGCTGACTTTTCCGTTCACAACGTCAGGCCCCATTCACGAGGGAATGCCCGCCAATCTTGAGCGCACGGACATTCCAAGGCGCTTGCATGAGCTGAACGAATATCTCCTGACCGGCCAAAGGGATTTGTACCGCGAAAGCGAGGCCGGCCTGTGGAACACGGTGGAGCGCGACCCGGATGGGCAATATGCCGAAGTAGTCTTTGACATGATGAAGCTGCTCATCACCTCCTGCCTGGAAAGCTTTGCCGGCGACTGTCAGCTTCAAATGGAACTCCTTCGTCAAAAGGAGCAAAGGCTCAGGGATTATCCCGATCCCATGGCAGCCAAAGAGGATTTAAGCGGACTTAGCCATATGGTTTTTGAACTGCAAGGCAAAAAAGCCGACACGCGCCGGCAAAGCATCGTGGACGAAGTGAATGCCTATATCCGTGCGCATCTAAACGAGGATATTCCCCTGACCCGCATAGCGGAGGCAACCTTTTTCCACCCGGTGTATCTTTCCCGCATTTATAAGGAAAAGTCCGGAATCGGCTTAAGCGAATTCATACGGGAACAGCGGCTTAACAAAGCCTGCCGCCTGCTTCGGGAATCAAAGATGAAAATCCTTGAAATTGCAATGGAGACAGGCTTTACATCCTCCGGATATTTCGCCCGCTTTTTCAGAAAGCACAAAGGCATATCCCCGCAGGAATACAGGGATATGGTGAAAGAAACGGGAAGTCATGCTATCCTATGATATCCACTTGCCAATCGTTTGGAAGATACATAGCATCGCCCTCCGCTTCATGGGAAAGCTTTCTTTGCGCGTTATGCCACTTAAAATGCAGCCAGGCGTATTCGCCGTTTTCATAGCCGTATCCGTCGCCCGCGTCGCCGTACAGATCGAACGCCCCGTCCTCCCCTGCGTAAATCCGGATCGTCAGCGGCAGGTCTGCCTTCTCCGCAGCATATTGCTTTATAGGGCCAAGCGGAAGAATGCTGCCCGCGCGAACATATAACGGAATGGTTTCCAAAGGCGCATCGGATAAAATCCACTGCCCTCCCGCAAAACGCCGGCCTGTGTGGAAATCATACCAGTCAGTACCGGAAGGCAGATACACCCTCCTTGAACGCGCTCCTTTTGTAAGCACGGGGCATACAAGCAGGGCATGGCCCAGCATGTATTGGTCCATGACCTCCCGGGCCGTTTTGTCATGCATGAAATCAAAGGCCAGCATCCTAAGCATTGTGCCGCGCCGGAAGGTGACGCCGGCGGCAAGGGAATACAGGTAGGGCAGCAGCCGCATTCGAAGTTCAATCATATGAACGAGACCGTCGTAAACAGTCTCGCCGGGTGAGCCAAAGCGCCATACCTCCCTAGGGGTGTCGGTGCCGTGGGCGCGCAGCATGGGCAGGAAGGTGCTTGCCTGGAACCACCGCAAATACAGCTCACGGTATTCGCTGTCTTCCACGCCCTGTTCGTATTCTCCCCTGCCGAACCACTGCTTCCACCGTTTGACAAAGAATGCTCCAACGTCCTGCGTCCAATAAGGTATGCCGGTGGCGCACAGGTTCAGTGCGTTGGGGATCCAAGCCTGAAGCTGTGTCCATGTAGCGGACGTATCCCCGTTCCACACAAAGGTGCCGTACCTTTGCTGGCCGGGGAAGCCTGAACGCGTTAATATAAGCACACGCTTGCTTTCATCCGCGGCGCGCTGGCCCTCGTACATTCCCTTCGAATGATAGATGGAATACGCGTTGATGAGGGCAGGATCAATATACCGCTTGAATTCTGAAACATTTACCTGCATCCGCTCTTCACACGTCATGGGGTCATCGCCGTGCCAGTCGGCTTCAAACGGTTCCGTGCAGTCGCACCACCAGGCATCCACACCGTTTTGATACAGGCCTTTGTCCGCCTGCTCCCAGTACAGCGACCTTCCTTCTGGTTGGAAAGCATCATAGGTGGAGCGGTTGCCCAGCAGCAGCCCCCGCTTTTCAAAGTCCAGCCGGTCGGCGCCGTCCCCTGTCATATTGGGCCATATGGACCACATCAAATGGCAGCCCATGGTATGCAGCTGCTCTGACGTCCCTTTGAGGTCGGGATAGCGCTTTTCATCCACACTCTTTTGCCCCCATTGCCCTTCGGGCCAGGAGCACCAGTCCTGCACCACTGCGTCGAGCGGTATTTTCCTATTGCGGTATTCCTTCGCAGTGTCAAGCAGCTCTTGCTGCGAAACATAGCGCTCTTTGCTTTGCAGATAGCCAAAGGCCCATTTGGGCGGCAGCGGCGCGTCTCCCGTGAGGTCCCGCAGCATTGTCACACAGCCGTCCAAAGATTTCCCGAAGAAAACAAAATAGTCCAGTTCATTCGCCGTGTCTGCGGCAAGGTAACTGCCAAATGCATCATCATGGAAGCTTGCGAATGAGCAGGTATTCATAAGCAGGCCCCAGCCGCGGGAGGAAAGCAGCACAGGGCAGCTGATTTTCAGGTTGTGCTGGTACAAAAATTGATGCGATCCGCGAAGATTCAGCGTCCGCTGCTCATGCTGCCCCAGGCCGAAAAGCGCTTCATCCTCATGAAACATAAAGGACAGCCGCACCGCAAACCCTTTGCGGTCCACATAGGGCTCGCCGGCTGCCGTAACCCGGGCACCGTCCACGCTTTGATGCTCTACCACCTTTGCGTTGCTTTCGTAGCGGTAACGCCGCACCTGGATATCGCGCAGGAGCCGGCCATCGCGCTCAGGTTCGCGAATGAGGATAGTACCATCCGCCGCCGCATAGGACAGCGCCCCTGTTTTACGCTGAAGCTCGGCGCAGAACAGGCTGGTGGAGATGGTATACGCTTCTTCGGTCTCCAAAACGGTGAGGCATGATTGCGCATTGGCCCGAAGGAGCATCGGCTCACTTTTAAGAAGAAAGTCTTTTAAGCGGGTTTGCGTAATCCGAAAACATCCCAAGCGAACCGCTTCAAGACGAAGCTTTTCTTCCCCTTGTCCAAACACTACAAATGACGAACCGTTTTCAAGCAGCATCCACATGCGGCTTTCCTCCTGTAATCTATCTTCTTGTTCCGGTAGGGCATGACGGCCTTGGCAGATACTAATCACTCCTGCCGCCTGTTTGCTAATCCGCTGGAATGTACCTGCCGGTACTCGGAAGGTGTGCAATTCTTTTGTTTGCGAAATACCCTGCTAAAAGTGGAAAGATTTGTGAATCCCGCGCGGAAGGCAACATCGGTTATAGAAAGGCTTGGGTCGGACATAAGCTGCTCGGCAGCCTTTAAGCGGCGGAAGATTAAATAGTCACTGAATGTATAGCGTGTATATTGCTGGAAAAGCCTTGAAAAATAATATTTCGACAAGCCAAACCGCCTTGCGGTCTCTTCCACCGTCAGGTCCTCCGTATAATGGTGGTTCATATAGTTGATAATTTCCGTAAACCGGTCATTATACTCCTTTCGTTTATAGCTTCGGCTGTGAACATGCCCTTCATCGTCAAATTCATCGTGGATTAGCCGTTCCATCATCACAAGTATGTTTGAATAAACCAGCAGTTCACGCAAATCGTTGTCGCTGAAATAGTCCACCTGCATTTGCCGCAGCAGCGCGCTGACCGACATATGCAGAGCCGGCTTTTCCGTTTCCTTGATATGAATTGGATGAGAAAGAAGCGGAAGCACCCGGGATGCGCTTTTGATCAGACTCAAAAAATCCAGATTGATCAGGTACACAAAACCATTACAGTTATCAGAAGGCGTCAGCGTATGGGTCACGCCGCCAGGGATCAGCAGGATATCATTCGGCTGTACCTGATATACGGCTCTTTCAGCCTCCACTGTGTAATGCTCTTTCTCACCGACTATGATCTCCATCGCATTATGCCAATGCAAGGGAAAACTGGTGTTCAAATGCGTATACCATATTCTTACTGTTGTGCCGGGCAGATAGTCGATTTCCTCCTGGGTGCCATGCAGCAGTTGGTATTCCCGAAACCCATTGATTGGCTGCGGGTAAGGCGAAACGTTATTATCATGCAACTCCATTTTCATCATCACCCTCCTCCACGGGCAGGCTCTTTCCAGAACTCATTCCTTTCTGAAAAAACACTTAGCTTCTCGCTCAGACAATAGTTGCCATCATTTCCTGATGTACATGATATACATTTTCTACAATACCACTTTTGTAGAATAGTGGGTTATCTACATGCGGGCCAAGAACTGTCACGATTAAATTATACGATATGAATGACATTTTCGCAACGAATGAAAAAAATTCGCAACTTAAGACAAGGCAAAAACACTCTACGTGGCTATAATGAGAGAAACGTTACGAATGAATCTTATCACGAAGCATTTTTTCGTCAGGAAAAATGCAACGAATATGATAGATATGTGACCAATGGAAAAAAATGTGTAGGGGAGAGTTCCATGAAGTTCTTGCAGAACCGGCGGAAAATGCTATCCATTCGTGAATTTATGTATATATTGCCATTTATCGCCCTGGTCGCAGTCTTCTCGTATTACCCGCTCTATGGCTGGTTCTATTCCTTCTTTGATTACAGGCCGCCAAAGCCCATGGACCTGAACAGCTTTGTGGGCTTGAAGTGGTTTTTGTATCTTGTGGATACACCCGCCCGGCGGGGGCAGATATTCCAGGTCATGCTGAACACATTTGCCATGAGCGGCCTGACCATCGGCTTTTCCTGGCTGCCCATGATTTTTGCGGTTTTCCTCAATGAAATCAAGTGCGTGCCATTCCGCAAGCTTGTGCAGACAGTGACGACCATCCCGAACTTCATCAGCTGGGTTCTGGTGTATTCCATCGCGTACAGCCTGTTTAACAGCACGGGTATGATGAATACGTTCCTGCAGCAATTGGGATTGATATCATCACCTCTAAAGTTTTTGCAGTCGGCAGAACATATATGGTTCAAAATGTGGATCTGGCTCACCTGGAAAAACCTGGGCTGGGCTGCCATCATGTACATGGCTGCAATCGCGGGTATTGATGAGGAACTGAACGAGGCGGCGAGGGTAGACGGCGCAACGCGGATGCAGGTAATCCGGCATATTACGATCCCCAGCCTGATGCCTACCTACTTTGTACTTTTGTTGCTTTCCATTGCCAATTTTCTGTCCAACGGCATGGAGCAGTACTATGTTTTCCAGAACCCTTTCAATAAAAATACCATCCAGGTGCTGGATCTGTACGTGTACAACCTGGCCATGGGAAACGGCAGCTATTCTGTTTCGACAGCACTGAGCATGATGAAGAGCCTGATCAGCATCGCACTCCTTGCGGGCGCCAACGGCCTGTCCAAGCTGGTTCGCGGCGAGAGCATTATATGACCGGAAGGAGATGGCGTTATGATCAAGCTTGATATCAGGGAGACAGCCCATGGGCGTATCATGAAGCAGCAAGGCCTTGGCGACAAGATGATAAGCGTTATCACATATCTTATGTATGCGCTTTTCGGATTCATCTGTATCTATCCGTTCTACTACATATTCATCAATACGATCAGCTCCAACGAGTTGAGCAAGCGCGCCATAATTCTTTTCTGGCCAAGAGAGATTCACTTCAAGAACTACTTGGATGCATTCAAGATCAGCGGACTGTTGCACGCAGCCCAGATATCTGTGGGAAGAACGGCTATCGGAACCCTTTTTACCGTGTTCATGTCGGCTTTTCTGGGCTTCATGTTTACACGGGAAACACTGTGGCAGCGCAAGTTTTGGTACCGCTTTGTCATGGTCACCATGTATTTCAATGCAGGTGTGATTCCATGGTTCCTTACCATGCGCAATCTTGGGCTGACCAATAACTTCTGGGGTTACATTTTTCCCGGTATGGTATCTCCCTTCTTCATCATCCTGATGAAAACATTCGTGGAATCCACTCCCAAGGAATTGCAGCAGGCAGCCGAAATCGACGGTGCCGGTACGCTGAGAATATTCTTTCAAATCATTATTCCGGTGATTACGCCTATTCTGGCGACAGTCGCCATCTTTGCCGCAGTGAATCAATGGAACGCCTTCCAGGATACGCTTTTGCTGGTGACCGACAACAAGCTGTATACCCTGCAATTTACACTGTACCAGTATTTAAACCAGGCAAGCTCCCTGAAAAGCCTGGTCAATTCTACCAGCAGCACTGCGGTCAATCTGGCCCAGATGCAGACGGAGACATCCATCCGCATGACTGTTACCATTATCGTGGTAGCGCCTATCCTGTTCATTTATCCCATCTTCCAGCGTTTCTTCGTCAAAGGCATCATGATAGGCGCGGTAAAAGGGTAAGGAACTGCCTTGTACAAGGCGGTTGCTATATAAAAACAAAGGAGAATGACCATGAAAAAAACGGTATCCATGCTGCTTGTTTTGACGATGATGATGACGCTGTTCCTTGGCGTCACGGCCATCGCCGAAGAAAAGCCCCTCATGACCATTGAAATCTACGATGTGGCGGCCAACTACCAGGGCATACAGCCCGGCTGGTTCGGCAAGGTAGTCAAGGACAAATTCAACCTTGAACTGAACATTATCGCCCCCCAGGTCGCCGGCGATGGGCAAGCCCTGTACCAAACCCGCAGCGCATCCGGCGCGCTGGGCGACATCATCATCCTGGAAAACAAGGATATGAAGGACTGCGTCGAGGCCGGCCTGATCAAGGATATTACCGGTGCTCTGGACAGCTATGAAAACCTCAAGGGCTTCAACGAGCAGATTACCGCTCTGAACGCCACAATCCCCAACAACGGTGACGGCAAGGTATACGCCATTCCCTGCCAGATGACCAATACCTCCCCCAACACCTATTCGGAAGACGCCATTTACACCAGCCCCATGGTGCCCTGGGACTATTTCAAAGAAGTCGGCGCACCCGAAATGAACAACCTGGCTGACCTGATTGATATGCTGGCGGCCATGCAAAAGGCCCATCCCGCCAACAAGGACGGCGATCCGGTCTACACCGTATCCCTGTGGCCTGACTGGGACAGCAACTATATGGAAAACGTTGCCCAGCTGACGCCCTGGTACGGTCAGCAAACCAGGGACAGCCTCCTGATCAGCGCGGATGGGACCATGGTTCCCCTGACCGATGACAATGGCGCGTACTACAAGATGCTGCACTTCCTGTTTGATTTGAACCAGCGAGGTCTGGTAGACCCCGACAGCGGCACCCAGAACTGGGAAAACGTTGTGACCAAATTGCAAACCAAACGGGTACTGCTCATGTGGTACAGCTGGCAGCGCGGCTTCTACAACACCTCCGAACGTGCCAACAACAGCGATGCCTACATCTTTGCGCCCGTAAATGATCTTAAGACCTGCAACAACTCCGACAACTACTACGGCAGCGACCGCAGCTTCAGCGTCGGCTCCCAGGTGGATGACGCGAAGTTTGCCCGCATCATGGAATTCCTGGACTGGTATGCCAGCCCCGAAGGCGCCACCTACCAGCATGCCGGCCTCGAGGGCTTCAACTACACCGTGAATGCGGACGGCACCTACACCCAGACCACGGATGGCGAAAATGCCCTGATGCAGAACCTGACCGTGCCCGATCAGTTCGGCGGCGGCGGTTACAAGGACGGAAACAACGCCATCAACCAGTGGATCATTGAGGGTATTTCCAAGAATCCCGTGACCGGCGAATCTTATGTGCCCAACTACTGGAAGACCACGATCCTGAAGAACCAGACAACCATGACCAAGGAATGGACCGCCAAGTACGGCGGCGAAAACCAGGTGAAGTACCTGCTGGAAAAAGGCATGCTCACCGTTATCCCCTCCGTTAGCGTCAGCCTGGTAAGCGACACCACCGACATCGGCCTGGTCCGCGCCCAGTGCGGGCAGCTGGTGAAGAACACCTCCTGGCAGATGGTATTTGCCAAGGATGAGGCTGAGTTCAACGCCATGTGGCAGGATCTGAAGACCCAGCTGGACGGCTTCGGCTATCAGGACCTGGTGAAGTTCGACATGGAAAAACTCCAGCCCCTGGTGGATGCCAGGCTGGCCGCAATGAAAAAGTAACCGGTTTCTTTCATTCCAACAATACGGACATGGCCTGCAGCCTTACCCATTCGACATGGCTGCAGGCCATGTCCCCTGCTATTTAGAGCAAAAAACGCATCGAAATCATTTTTGAATTTGCATCAGTCGTGTTTTTGATATAGAATCGTTTCAGGTATTGTATTCGGGAGGACTGAAACCATGGGAGTATACCGAAAATACTGTGTAGCCGGTGGGGATCAGGCCCTTTTCAACAATCGTACCACTTATTGCGTAGGCACCGGCCGGATGGGGCTGGCACTGCATAAAGAGTATCTGGATGAGCTTGCATTGGTGCAAAGCGAAGTGGGCTTTGATCACATCCGCGGCCATGGGCTGTTTTGTGATGATATGGCGATTTATCATGAAAATGAAGACGGCTCTCCGGTATACAATTTCACATATCTTGACCGTGTGTTCGACAGCTACCTGAGCTTGAATATCCGCCCATTTATAGAACTGGGCTTCATGCCTTATGCCCTCGCCAAGGGAACGCAGACCATCTTTTATTGGAAGGGAAATACAACACCGCCCAAAGACTACGAAAAATGGGCAGAACTGATCCGTGCGCTGATACGCCACCTGATCGAAAGATATGGCGAAACGGAGGTATCCGCATGGCCTGTGGAGGTATGGAATGAGCCCAATCTTAACGGGTTTTGGGAAAATTCAGACAAAGCGGAATATTTCAAGCTCTATACCGTCAGTGCCCAAGCGGTGAAAAGCGTACTGCCAAATATGCAGGTAGGCGGCCCTGCTATTTGCGGCGGAGAAGGATCTTTGGATTGGATTCGCGATTTTCTTATTTATTGCCTGAATAATGCAATTCCGCTGGATTTTGTGACACGCCACCTGTACTTGGGCAAACAGCCTGAAACAAAGGGGCGGTATCTGTATCATGAAATGAATGCCCCGGATCAAATAATCAAAGAAGCCCGCGATACCCGCCTTATCATTGACAGCTTTCCTGCGTACCGTGGCATGGAGATGCATATCACGGAGTTCAACACCTCCTACCA
>JAEZJP010000303.1 GCA_023415715.1 Bacillota bacterium | reverse complement strand
GTTCAATCAAAGCCATCCGGGCATTACCGTGGAGCAGGAATTCCAAAAGGAAGCCAGCAACATCATCGAGGTCAAGTTCGCCAGCGGCGAAGTGCCCGATGTGATGACCACCTATGAGCAGGAATATGTGGACCAGGGCAAATACCTGGACCTGAGCCAGGAAAGCCAGTGGTGGGACCGCTTGATCCCCTCCATGAAAGACAGCTGTACGGATGTCAAATCCGGCAAGCAGTACCGCGTATGCACCAATGTGACCATGGCCGGCTTCTTCTACAACAAGGCCATCTTTGCGGAGCTTGGCCTTACCCCGGCTGCCACCTGGGATGAGTTTGTAAAGAACCTGGAAGTGATCAAGGAAAAGAAGCCCGATGTGACGCCCTGGTTCATATTCGGCAAGGAAGCATGGCACCTGGGCCACCTGATTGAGTTCATCCCCCACGGGTACTTAAAGCAAACGCTGGGCGCTATCGGCTGCAAGCAGGCGATGCTTAATAACGACAGCGAAAAGCTCAACTTTGGCGCTGCGGACGGCGCCATGGCCACCTTCGCCAAGAACCTGGTGGAACTCAAAGACAAGGGCCTCATCAATGAAGATGTGCTCACCGCCACAAGCGACAACTGCACCGAAGCCTTCGTCACCGGCAAGGCCGCCATGTTCTCCAACGGCATGTGGGCGCTCGGCGGCATCCTGGATGCCAACCCCGAAATGGCGGATCAAATCGGTTTTGCTCCTTATCCCGCCTATATGCCTGACAGCAAGCCCGTTGTGCTTAGCGCCGAGGATTCCGGCTATTCCATCTCTGCCTCCACCACCCATGTGGCCGAAGCGAGAGAGTTCCTGAACTTCTTGTTCAGCGCTGAAAACCAGAAGAAGTATTCCGAGACCCTTAAATCCCCCAGCGCCTTTACTGATGTGGATGCCGCCTGGGCACCCGAAGGCTTTGCCGCCGAAGTGAAGGCCGTGCTGGGATCTGCCGTGAACATCGGCTTCACCAATGAAAAGCCCGCCGGATTCTCCGGGGACGACGCGGGCCGCATGGTGCAGGATCTGCTGGCTGGCACCTATACGCCGGAAACCTTTGCTCAGGCGTATGAAAAAGCCTGGAACGACGGATTCCAAAAATAATCAAGTAATGCTGCACAGCAGCCGGATAAACGCCGGCTGCTGCGCACATCAACACAAGGGCAGATCATAATAAAACCATTAAATTAACTGGCTTTAAAAAATCGTGAAAGCAATTTCACGACAAAGGCATCTGCAAGACGGGTGCCTTTTTCATACCATATGATTCAAAGTGAAACGAGGATCGTCATGAAAGTAAAGCGGCTTGATCTGACCCAATTCATGTCATTGCCGGCGCTGCTCCTATTCGGCACATTTTTTGTGTATCCGCTGGCGCTTGGCCTTGGCATGAGCCTTACCGACTGGGACGGCATGGGAAAGGCGGCCTTCATTGGCCTTGACAACTTCAAAGCCTTTTTTCAGGATGCAAGGGCCATGGGCGATATCCGCACCACAGTGATCTTTGCCATAGGCAGCGCGGTACTTTTAAACATAGTCGGGCTTTGCTATGCGCTGCTCATGGATAAGCATTTCCGGGGCCAGGGCATCGTGCGGGTCATTATTTACCTCCCGGCCATCATCAGCCCGCTGATCATGGGCTATATCTGGTATTTTCTTTTGCAGCCCGGCCGGGGATTTTTATATCATGCGCTGGAGCAATTGAATGCTGCGTTTTCCCTGGGCAATTGGATGGGGTCTTACGGTTCCACTATGACTGTGCTGATTCTTGTAAACGTATGGCAGTTTGCCGGCATGACAATGATCATTTATCTGGCTGGTCTTCAATCCATTCCCTTGGAACTTACTGAGGCGGCCCGCATTGACGGAGCTGGATCCATCAAGCGGTTCACGCAGGTGACGCTGCCGCTGCTCATGCCCGCGATACGCATCAACGTGGTCACAAATATCATCGGCTCCCTGTCAGTGTTTGACATCATCATGGCCCTTACGGAAGGCGGACCGGGGTATGCGACAGAAAGCCTGAGCATTTATATCATGCGCATGTGCTACGGCAGCCGTACGGGGTACTCCACGGCGGTGGCCATCGTGCTGTTTTTGATCATACTTGTCCCGGTGCTTGTCTCCATGCGGCTGACGCGGGCGAAGGAATGAGGTGCGGCGCATGAAAACAAACAGATTATTACGGGCTATGAAAATTCTCACCCTGGTTTTGATCTGCGCCGTGTGTTTGATTCCGTTCTATGTGCTGCTTGTGCTTTCCCTCAACGCGCCCAGCAGAATCTTTTATGTGGGTAACATGTTTGTACCCAGTTTCCACTTTCAAAATTACTTTGATGCCTGGCAAAGATCAAGAATAGGCACAGCCATCATCAATTCGGGCGTGATCACCTTCGGTACCCTGGGCCTGACCATACTGCTTGGCGGTATGGCGGGGTACGCCATTGCCCGCAGGTTTTCGGCCTACAACAAGTTCGTATTCACACTTTTGATAGGCTGTATGATGATACCCGGCATCATCAATACCGTTCCTTTATATACCCTCATGCGAACAATCAGCGCGGTGGATACGCTTTGGGGGATGGTGCTTGTATGCTCCACTCTGGCTATTCCCTCCGCCGTTTTCATCTATACCACGTTTATCCGCTCGCTGCCCAGGGAACTGGATGAAGCGGCGGTCGTGGACGGCTGCGGAGGCTTCCAGGCCTTTTGGAAGATCATTTTCCCCATTCTCCGCCCGGCCACGGCTTCGTTTGTGATCCTCAACGGCTTTGGCGTATGGAATAATTATGCCCAGGCGGTTTTCTTCCTGCAAAGCCGTGACAGGCAAAACATTCCCCAGGCCTTGTCCGTCTTTTTTCAACAGTTTGCGGGGGCCAAGTGGCACCTTGTATCCGCCACCGCAGCCATCGCCATTGTGCCGGTAGTGATCATCTTCCTGGTATTTCAAAAGCAGTTTATCAAAGGCCTGACGGAAGGGGCGGTGAAGGGATAATGGATCGTGATATCACTCAACCTGATCTTTACCCGGTGAAAGGGCAATACGCACCGGGAGAGATGGTCAGTTTGATTTTGGAAACGCCGCCGCAATATGCGGATACTGTTCATGTATCCTGCCTACATCTGGAACAATGCGTTTTTGAGGCAAGCCACCCCATAACAGGCATGATCACCGAAATCACACTGCCGGGATTTTCCCAAAAATTCCTCGGCCTTGGCGTACAGGCGATTCTATTAAAAGGCGGCGCATTGCAAACCACGCTTTATACCGCTGTTGATGTATCCATTCCCGGCCGCGTGGTGCGTTACGGCTTCCTGAGCAGCTTCGATCAAAGAGATATGGAGGACCAGGATATCGCCGCCATGGCAAAATACCATATCAACCTCGTACAGTTTTACGATTGGTCTTACCGCCATGACCATTTGGTGGCAGAAACGTACGAATACCAGGATATGATGGGTAAGCGCAACTTTCTGCCCTGCGTGCGTTATAAAATTGATGCCTGTCACCAGCACGGCATGGGCACCATGGCTTACGGCGCCGTGTATGCCGCCTCCAAAGCGTTTTGGGAAGAGCATAAGGATTGGGGTCTTTGCGCACTGCCCGGAAAGCCCCTGGTTTTCATCGACACCTTCTACTTCATGAATATCGGCAGGGCCTGCCCATGGCATGACCATATCATTCATGAATACCGGGAAGCCATCGGCAAAGTGGGCTTTGACGGGATCCATATGGATACGTACGGCTATCCGAAAACCGCTTTGAATGCTTCGGGTGAGGTGTGCGATCTTAAAGAGCAATTGCCCGAATTGATTGAGGATACAGGTGCTCAACTTGCTGAAAATGGTCTCAAACCAAGATTGATTTTCAACAATGTGGGAGCCTGGCCGGTGGAAGCCACCATGCATACGCATCAGGATATCGTGTATATGGAGGTGTGGCCGCCTTATGAAAGGCTACATCACCTGAAGGAATTGATTTTAAAGGCTTTGCCTGCGGGAAAGCCCATTGTGCTGGCTGCGTATTTTGCCCCCTTCCGCCTGGAATCGGAGGAGCGGGCACTGTACTGTGCTCTGATAACATCCTTTGCCGTTAATGCATGCGGCGCGACGCAGATTTTTCTGGGAGAGGAAAACGGTGTCCTCACCCAGGGGTATTATGCTGATCACTCCATTTTGACTCCCTGGCAAAGCCGGAAGATACGGGATTATCAGGATTTTTTCGTTCGCTATCAGGAACTGCTTTATTGTCTGGAACTAAAAGACGTGACCATGACCCATTGCTGCTGGGACAATATGGAATTTTGCTGTGATACGCCGTTCAGCGCATATGGGGAACCGGACAAGCTTTGGCTCACTATCAGGGAAAGCGCGGATGTAAAGCTTGTAGCCATGGTGAATCTGTGCGGCAATAGTGAGGATTACTGGAACCGGGGCAAGGAAAAGCCAAAAACACTGTGCAATATCACCTTTCATATCTTAATAAACGGCAATGTGCAAAACATATTTTTCACCACGCCCGATTTGAACGGAGGGAATACGGTTTCCCTGCCCTTTGCCGTAAGGGAAACAGACCGTGGCCATGTCCTGACGGTAACTGTGCCAAGCCTTGAAATCGGCGGCTTATTATGGTTCCAGGAAAAACACTAGTGTATCTATTGCGTGAGCACTGACCACAAGGCAAGAGCCCTCCTATAGGATAAAAACGCACGCACGGTGTGTATTTATGCCCTCCTCTCGAGGGGAAGGTACGCGCAGCGCCGGATAAGGTGTTTGGCTTCGAATACCTATTCATATGCCACCTCATCAGTCGACTTCGTCGACAGCTATCCCATCTGGCTCAATCGTCGCATTGCTTCGCTGCCGCTCGCACCGCTCGTTTCGCCAGCCTCCTCCACCCCTACCTAATCCGCCACTGGCGGGGTCGGGGTTACGGAGCCCTCGAGGGGAAGCCTTTGCGTTTCCATCCTACACCACCTTCAGAGGAGTATTACCCCTCACAAAGGCTCCACGTTTCGTGAATCGGCCAACACGCATATTACCTAGACTTTCATTGACAAACACATCAATCCCTCCTATACTGTTCATATGCCCCATGGGGGCATATGGCATATGCAGGAGAGGCGGTGCCGTTATATGGGCATTATACGCAAATTCCGGGAAGATGAATCATTCCGTACAATCTGCCTGACGGCCGTGTCCGGTGTGTTCCTTATGGCAAGCATCTTCGGATGGTTAAGGCAACTCCCCATTGATCCCGCCTGGGCGGCGATCATCATCAGCGGCATACCCATCGTATGCGGCGCCGTCAAAGGGCTGGTCGCAGAATTTGACGTTACCGCCGACGTATTGGTGGCCATTGCACTGGTCTCGGCAGTTATTATCGGCGAATACTTTGCCGCCGGGGAAGTCGCCTTCATCATGCAGCTTGGCAAGGTGCTGGAGGACGTGACTGCGGGCAAAACAAAAAAGAGCCTTCATGCGCTGATAAAGCTAAAGCCGCAAAAGGCCTGCATCAAAACAACGGACGGTGAGACAACCATCCTGGCTTCTGAGGTAATGGAGGGGAATGTGATCCTTGTCCGCCCCGGGGAAGCCGTTCCTGTGGATGGGCGGATCATACGGGGAAACACATCCATAGACCAATCCGTCATGACGGGCGAATCCGTTCCGGTGGACAAAATGATTGGGGACCAGGTATATCAAGGCACGGTCAACCAGCAAGGCGCCATCGAAATCGAGGCTACCCGAGCCGGGAACGATACTTCCCTTCAAAAAATGATACAGCTTGTCGCCCAGGCGGAAGAAAACAAGGCGCCCATTGTACGGCTTGCGGACAAGTGGGCCCGCATACTTGTTCCCGTGGCTTTAGGCTGCGCGCTGGTCATTTACTTTGTGACAAAAGACGTATACCGTGCGGTCACGGCGCTTGTGGTTTTCTGCCCCTGCTCGCTGATCCTCGCCACGCCTGCGGCCATGATGGCGGCCATTGGCAACGCCACGAAAAAAGGAATCCTCATAAAATCCGGCGCTGCCGTGGAAGCGGCCTCAAAGATGGATACCCTGGTGACAGACAAAACAGGAACGCTTACCTATGGCAAGCTGCAGGTCAAAGATGTGGCAGTCCTTGACAGCAGCCTGCAATCCGGCAGCCTGCCTGACATTGTAGCCTCCGCGGAGAAGTTTTCCGAGCATCCGGTAGGAAAAGCGATCCAGGCTTACTGTATGGACAAGGGAATCGCGGCCAATGATCCCGAATCCTTTGAAATGCGGCCGGGGAAGGGCATTGCCGCACGTGTTGACGGCCATGACATATGGATTGGCGAAAAGATCATAGGGCCTGAGACTTTGCATAAAGCGCCGGAGGCCTTTGCCCTCATGGAGAAAATGCAAAGGGAGGGCAAAACCGTCCTGCCCGTTGCCATGGATGGAAGGATGATTGGCCTTGTATCTTTGGCGGATACGCTTCGCGCGGAAGCAAAGGGAGTTATAGAGCAACTGCGAAAAGAGGGCATAGCGAACATCATCATACTGACGGGCGACAACAAAGCTGTTGCCGATGCCATCGGGGCCGCGGCAGGGGCGACGGAAATCTACGCATCCCAATTGCCGGAAGACAAGGCCCGCTTTATTAAAGCGCTTACCGGAAAAGGGCATGTCGTTGGCATGGTAGGCGACGGTGTCAATGATGCTCCCTCCCTGGCGTCCGCTTCCGTGGGCATTGTGATGGGCGCCATCGGATCCGGCGTATCCATGGAAGCCGCCGATATGGCGCTGATGGGCGATGATCTGAGTAGGCTTCCGTTTTTCCTGCGCATTTGCCGCAAAACAAAAAGCCGGATCATCATGAACATCGTATTTTCCATGCTGCTGAACTTTTCGGCGATCATTCTTGCAGGTTTTGGCCTTTTGACCCCTGTTTCAGCAGCCATCGTACACAATTTCGGCTCGGTGTTCGTGGTGGTAAGCTCAGCGCTTCTGCTAACCTATAAAGAATAGTCCGTTCCATTTGACGAACTCCCATTCCTCCATGTATGATGAAGAAGCAATCAGCCAGTAAGGGAGGATGCGATATGGCTATGAATCAGCACCATGACGTTGAAAAGCTTTGCCAGCGGATAAACCGCGTGGAAGGGCAACTGAGCGGTATCTGCAAAATGCTCAAGGACGATAAGCCCTGCGATGAGATCATCATACAATTGAATTCGGCAAAAGCGGCTTTGCAGAAAATCAGCCAAATCGTACTGGAAGACCATCTTGATCACTGCGTTTTGAGCGCGATCCGCGATGGGCAGGGCGAAGCGCAGGTGGAAAGCCTGAAGCGGGCTTTAGACCAATATACAAAAATGATTTGAAATAAAAAGGCTGCCGCGAAATAAGTGCGGCAGCCTCGCGGCATTTATGTTATTTTTTCTTTTTACACTTAAGATGATCCTTGCTCTCCTCCACAATTTGAAAGATGCCGGTGCCCTCCAGCTTCTTTTTGGTTTTGGTCCTTGCTTGATGCCCGTCATCGATCACGAGCGTTCCATCCGGCTTGCAGATTCTGCTAAGCTCCTTCAAAAATGCCGCAGGCTTCTCGATCATGAAAAACATATCCAGCGCAATAACGACATCCGCAACCCCGGTTTCCACACCGCTGTCGTATCCGTTCGCCAGGCAGAATTGAACGTTTTGAAGCCCATTTTCCCGGACCTTCTTATCAATATTCTCACGAGCCAGCCTGTTTAAATCAACGGCGATCACTTTCCCCCGCTTGCCGGCCAGTTTGGAAAACGCAACCGTATACCGGCCCGGCCCGCAGCCGTAATCAACAACCGTCATGCCTTCCTTAATGCCGAAAGTTTTTGCTCTGTTTTCCGCATGCGGATGTACCCACTCCAGCAACTTCATCACAAAGCTCATCGCACGAAAACCGCTGTCAGGTATGATCTCTTTCATTTTGAATGCGCTCCTTATCTGTTCACATGATCCTTTTGAAGAGTACGTATAGAATTACCTGTTCCATATTGATATTCTACAGATAAAGCCAAGCTTGAGAAGAATAAGACAAAAGGAAAAATCCATAAATGAACGGAAAAACCGGATTTGTTCAGAAAAAAGGATGTGCATTACAGTGAAAACGGCGGACCGGCGGGTTGAAAAAACAAAAAAGGCTTTGAAGGACGCGTTGGTCTATCTAATTCAGGATAATAGTTTTGATTCAATCAGTATACAAGAAATTCTTGACAGGGCCAATGTAGGCCGTTCCACATTTTATATCCATTATGGGAACAAGTATGAACTGCTCCATGATTGTTTTGCAGATTTCAGCATGCTGCTGGAAGCCAATCAGAAAACCACGCATCCGACAGACGGAAATGACTTTTTGCTTGACTTGTTCAGGTTTATCGAAAAAAACCGGCCATTGGTGAAAGCGTTTATGGGGAAAGACGGCATCGCTATGCTGAATCACCCCTTTGTGGAGTACATACATGGCCAGGTCAAGATAACGCTCGAAAAACTGCTTTCAAACAACAAGCAGTCAACAGTCCCGAAGGATCTGGCTGTGCATTGTTTTGCTTTTGAATTGATCGGCACATTAAGGTGGTGGCTTTACAGCGGTACAAGCATAAATGCAGACGAAATAAGCCGCTATTTCAAGCGTGTTGCCTTTGGGGGGCTGAAGGATGCATTGGGAAATGACTCAGCCTTTCTGTTCCATTAGTATGTCTACTACAGAAGTTTGCATGTGAGCGTGTTTGAATTGTTAGCTTGTTGCATCCTGGCGGGGGCGTGACTGCTTGGTAAATCCATTCAACCTTGCTTGAAAGCCGTAGGGGCGATTATTAATCGCCCGCCAAGTGACAAATTTTTACTGCAACATGCGGGCGATTAAAAATCGCCCCTACGGCGTTGTTTGTTTGTTGACTTCTCCGCCGTGGCTTTTGAATTCCGAAACTTATGTAGTTGAAAGTCCACTAATGCCTTCTTACGATGTCGCAGGGACGATTATGAATCTCCCGTCAAGATTCCTTTCCAGAGCGAAACAAGAGTGTGTTTTCAATCGCCCACATTTTGCAGCCAGTTAGGGTTAGGGTGCGATCGTCACGCTATTATCTTTCTCCTGATCATCAGCTATGTCCCCACGTTCCTTGAGGTCGGCCAAAATGGAAGCATACCGCTTCTCGTCTATGGCAAATTTCTTCATATACACAATATACCCCGCGACGATAGCTATCAGGGGAAGAATCAGCATGGACAGCTTCATGACGGTGATGCCGCCCGCGGTTACGTCCTTGGGCGTCTGCGCCGCGTTGATACCCGAAACGATGAGCGTCAGGCCCAGCACGCCGTTTGCGATGGCTGCGCCCAGCTTGTTAATAAACGGCTGTACGGAAAAGGTGATGCTTTCATTGCGTTTGCCCAATTTCCATTGCCCGTATTCAATGGAGTCGGCCAGGGACATCAGCGTGATCATTTGTATAAACGCTTCCCCCACAAAGATCATCACACCCGCAACGCCGATATAGGCCATATTCATCGGTGCAAAGAAAAACAGCGTATACCCCAAAATCACCAGGATTGTAGCGCCTGAATACAGCTTGCGCCGGGACATGCGCTTGCGGAACCACGTGAACACACCTAATGCGGTAAGCTGCGATATGCCCAGCACCAGCGCAAACATGGAATACATGTTTTCGTCGCCGTAGGCGTATTTGAAAAAGTGTATGCCAAAGCTGGTGGTCGTGCAGTAGCCGATCATAAAAAGTGACATGGAGATGGCAACCCACATTAATTGATCATTTTTGAACAGCACGCTAAACATATCCCGCAAAGTAGTTCTTTCTTCCTCTTTGAAATAACCCTTGCGTTCCTTTACGCCAAACAGCGTAATCATTTGAAAAGCAACCATCACCACAGCAATGATCACGGCAAAATAAAGCCAGCCAAGTTTATCGCTTTCTACGGCTCCGCTCAGCGCTTTCGTCGCGGGGACGATGCCTACCACCACTGCAAACAAGCCCACATCCGCGCAGATGCGCGCAAACGAGCCGATCCTTTCCCGCTGCTTCTGATCCGTGGAAAGCGTAGGCATCATTGACCAATAGGCGATATCGTTCAGGCCATAGAACACATCCCAAAGCAGATAGATGACAGCAAACAAAGCAACGTACGCAATGCCATTTAGGCCTGAATCCCAAAACATGAGCACCATACACACGCCGCCTATGAGGGCGCCTATCAGCATCCATGGTTTGAACTTGCCAAAGCGCGATTTGCTATTGTCCACAATAAGGCCCATCATCGGGTCATTGAAGGCATCGAATATCTTCAGCACCAATAAGACGGCCGTAAGCACACCAAGCGTGGAATCCGGCACATTCAATACTTCGGTGACGTAAACCAGAATGTACATGCTCACCATCGTATAGAACATATCCCTGCCGATGGTCCCCAGGCCGAAGCAAAAGCGGTTCCGCCGGTCGTAGTTTTTATCCATGGTGCCACCCCCTTTTATTTATCTTGCTGTGGATTCCGCCGTTTTGACAACATACAGATTGGAACCAAAATCGCCCAGCGTCCGGATTTTGCTGTTATAGTAGCTGCCGATAAATTGATTGTTTAAAAGGATGCCGTCCATCAGCGCATCGCCATAGCCCGTATAATCTTCCACGCAATCTTTCAAGCAAAAATATTTGTTCGCCGTGCGCAATATAAATCCCTCCGGGTGAAGCGTGACTGGCAGGATATGCTTTACAAGACCGCCGAACCGATTGATAAACAGGCTCTGCGGTCGTGTGGTGACACGGTACTTACGTTCACTTTGAAGCCCCATGAGCCGAAGCCTGTCAAACCCCTCGCCAGCCTTTGCCTGTGTTTGGAAAAAACCGCTGACACCGTTTGATGTATCCTGATTAACGCAGTGCCAGACCACCTTGTTGGCTTTATCAGGCTCGCCGCGCCAGAAGGTGCCGTACTGCATCACGCTGCGGTATTGCTTGTAAAAGGTGATTTGACTTTTTACTTCCCGGCGCTTAACGAACGAAAGATACTTTAAATCCAATTCATACCCCAGGCACCCAAACGATGCAACGTTGAAGCGTGTGGAAATGGGCGTATCGCGCAGTGTCTGCTGGTGCGGCGCCTCGGATACGTGGGCGCCCATCACAGACAGCGGGTACAGGTAGGAAAGGCCCCCCTGGATTTTCAGCCGCTCGATGGGGTCCGTATCGTCAGACGTCCAAATCTGCGGCGAATAGCATAGCGTTCCCATGTCAAAGCGGTTGCCGCCGCTGGAGCAGCTTTCCAACAAAATGTGCGGGCGAGATCTGAAGATGCGGCCAAGCACCTCGTACAGCCCCAGCATGTAGCGGTGGAAGAACTCACCTTGATTGGTAAGACATTGGGAACATGCGTCACTTATATGCCGGTTATAATCCCATTTGACATAGTCGATACCGCAGGTATCCAGTATGTGCGTAACGTTTTCTACAATATAGTCCCTTACTTGCGGATTGCATAAATCCAACACCATCTGATTGCGCCCGAGCGCCGGTTTTTTACCCGGCGTCTTCAATGCATACTCCGGATGGGCGCGGTACAGATCGCTGTCCTCATTGACCATTTCCGGCTCAAACCAAAGGCCGAACTTCATGCCCATTCCGTGGATCCTTAAGGAAAATTCATTCAGCCCCCAGGGCAGTTTCCTGCGGTTGACGGAATAATCCCCTAAGCCTGCCTTGTCGTTGTTGCGCCTCCCAAACCATCCGTCGTCCAGCACAAA
>JAEZJP010000280.1 GCA_023415715.1 Bacillota bacterium | reverse complement strand
TGTCGCCAATGAACTGCCCCGTTTCCCGGCCCTCCCGGTCGCTGTTGATCAATGCCACCGCCATGGCATGGGGAAGCTGGGAGGTGTGGGCGATGAGCATGTCATGGGTTTCCGGAGAGATGCGCCGGACCCTTTTGAAGCCAAGGGCTATGGCAAGCGTCTCTATCAGGAGCAGGCTTTCCTCCCTGTTATGGGGAAGGGGCGTAATCAAGTAATTGGCGCCTTTGAACACCGAATCGGAGGCAAAGTCAAAGCCCATTTTCTCCCGGCCGGCCATGGGATGCCCCGGCACGAAATCGACACCTTCGGGCAGGAGGTTTTCCAATTGCTTAACAAGAACGCTTTTGATGCCTGTGGCATCGGTGATGACAGAGCCATGCTTGAAATCCTTTTTGTGGGTGCTCAAAAAGCCAGGCACACTGTGGGGGTAGATGCTAAGGATTGTCAAATCAGCCTTTTTCAAAAGCGCTGCGCCATCGGTATCGCCGTCCAGGATATAGCCCTGCTCCCTGGCCTTAGCAAGCGTTTCCTTATTTGTGTCGATTCCGTATACCGTATCATAGCCGGCCTTTTTAAGACTCATGGCGTAAGAACCGCCAATGACGCCAAGGCCCACGATCACTATGTTCATGCGCGGCGCTCCTTGATTAGGTTCATCATCGCCTCCATGGCCAGAACGTAACCAAAGGGGCCAAAGCCGCATATCTGCCCCAGGCAGGCGGGGGCGATGACGGATGTATGGCGGAATTCCTCCCGGGCGTGGATATTGGAAAGATGCACTTCCACCGCAGGAAGAGCCGCTGCTTTCAGGGCGTCGTGCAACGCATAGCTGTAATGGGTATAGGCGCCGGCGTTTATGATGATGCCGTCGTATTTTTTTAAAAACGCTTCATGTACCCAGTCGATGAGCAGTCCCTCATGATTGCTTTGGCGGATATCCAGATTGATACCCCGCTTCTCCGCTTCCTTTTGTAGCTGTATACAGATGGATTCATAGCTTTTCGTGCCGTAAACGTCGGGTTCCCGTAGCCCGGTAAGGTTCAGGTTTGGGCCGTTTAGCAAAAGAATGTGCATACTTTTTCCTCCTTAGCTGGACAGTCTGTCATACAGCTCGCTGTAAATGGTACAAGTGATTTCCTGTGGTATGCTTTTCTCCCAGAAAATTTCCTCCGCGCGCACAGCTTGGGCCACCAGCATGTACAGGCCGTTGCAGCAGGGCTTGTTAAGATGGTTTGCCATGGATAAAAGGCGCGTTTCCCAGGGGTTGTAAATGGTATCCACTACGGAATCAAACCGGGCAACGACGCTTTCCTTCACAGGGGACGCATCCGAACGCGGCCACATGCCCACCGGCGTTGCATTGAGTAAAAGCCCGCCGGATATGCGTTCAAGATCATCATAGCCGATGAAACTTGTATTCGGCAGATGCGACGTTTTCCCTTCCGGGCTGCGGCTGGCTACATACACTTGGGCCGCTTTAAGTTCATGAAGCGCCTGCAGCGCTGCCTTGGCCGCCCCGCCGCTGCCCAGAACCACCGCCGCCTTCCCGGCAGGATCGATATGATGGAAGGCAAGCATCTCCTTCAGGCCGTATACGTCGGTATTGTAACCGGTGAGCATTCCATTTTCATTTTTGATTGTGTTCACCGCCATAAGTGCACGGGCGGAAGCGTCAACTTCATCAAGCTGGGGAAGAATCAGCTCTTTGTAGGGAATGGTGATATTGATCCCCCGGAAGGACAAAAGCCGGAGGGCTTGTCCAACTTCATGGAGGCGGTCTTTGGGAATCTCCATCAGCTTATAGGCAGCAGGAAGGGATAAAAGCTCAAACATCCTGGTGTGGATCACTTCCGACAGGCTGTGCCCCAGCTTTTCCCCGATAAGGCCAAAGAATTCCAACTTCATCCCTCCAAGAGCATTTACAATAGTAATACTGCCCTGAAAATGGGCCGTTTGTGGAGCTAATATTTAGGCTTCCCCTTGAGGGGAAGCTGTCGACGAAGTCGACTGATGAGGTGGTAATGGCTGAGCGGACAATTATAATCGACACCTGATCCGGCGTGCGCGCCACCTTCCCCTCAAAGGGGAAGGCTTTAAAACGCGTCATGCAAACTTTTCATCCCTTGTGGTGATGTTTGCATCGCATAACCCTGTTCTCTATTCCCCAATAGAAGTTTTTCGGGGTGGGGTACGGGGAGGCTCCGAAGCCTGGATGCCCCCAGTGGGGGCAAAGAGCCAAGCGGAGGAGGCCAGCGAAACGGGTTCCGAAGCTGAGCGCCGCCAGTGGCGGATAAAGCGAAGCGGAGGAAGCGGTCGAAACAGAGCGATGCAAGCGGCAGCGCAGCAGTGCGACAATTGAGACCGCCGGGTTTGTGAGCCGTAGCGAATCGCGGCGAAGATTGAGATGGCCGGAGGATTTTTTCAAAAAACCCCCTCCCCGCTATCATCCCGAAAATACCTTCATCGCGCCTTGCCGTAGCGGCCCAGGAGCCTCAGATCCCCAGAGCAATGGGCCGCCGCTTCCAGGGCCTTGTTCAGTTCCGTTTCGTCCATAGCTCCTTCAAAGTCGGCAAAAAAGAAATATTCCCAAGGTTTTTCCGGAATGGGTCTGGATTCGATCTTGCTCAGATTCACTTTATGCTCGGCAAAGCAGGTTAATAGCTGTGCCAGGGAACCCACCTGATTGGACACATGGAAGGTGACGCTGGCCTTGTTGGGGGTACGAAGGGAGCGGGCGTCCCGGCCGATGACCACAAACCTTGTGGTGTTATATGGATCATCGTGTATGTTCTCCCGCAGGAGTTGAAGGCCGTAAAGCCTTGCGGCATAACTGCCGGCGATGGCAGCCTTGTGCGTATCCTTCCACTCCGCCACATTCTTGGCGCTGAGCGCGGTGTTCAGGGAAGGAACCTGAATGATCTGCGGATAATGGGACAGGAAATTCCGGCACTGGGACAGGGCCTGGGGATGGGAGTGGATCTCCCGGATTTCTTCCAGGCTGCTGCCCGGTACCGCCAATAAATGATGGGCTACAGGAAGCACCTGTTCCCCCACGATATGCAATCTGGATTTGAGCAGCAAATCATATGTTTCCGCTACCGCCCCAGCAGATGAATTCTCAATAGGCAATACTGCATAGGCGGCGTCACCCCGTACCACAGCCTCCAGCGTACCGCCGAAGGTTTCACAGGGCAGATAGGAATTATCCTCCCCGAAGAAAGAAACGGCAGCCTGCTGGGAAAAGGAGCCTTCCGTGCCGGGGAATGCGACGGCTCGCTTTACATCCGGCATGAAGCATGCTCCTTCCACAGTTCGCAAAGCCCGATGGCGGTCATGGCTTCTATTACGGGCAGCGCCCTTGGCACAATGCAGGGGTCATGCCTACCCACAATTTGCAGCGTAGTATTTGATTTCTCCTTGAGGGAAACGGTTTCCTGCGCCTGGGCGATAGAGGAGGTAGGCCTTAAGACGCAGCGGAACAAAAGTGGCATGCCTGTTGTGATTCCACCGAGGATGCCGCCGCAGTTGTTGGATTTGGTACGGACAACACCTGCCTCGTCATAATAGAAGGGATCGTTGCATATTGAGCCCCGCATGTCGGCCATGGGGAAGCCAGTGCCGAAGGAAATGCCCTTCACCGCCGGCACAGAAAACATCAAATGGGACAGAATTGATTCCGCGGAGTCGAAAAACGGCGCTCCAATCCCGGCAGGAAGCCCCACAGCCATGCATTCCACAATGCCGCCCACAGAATCCTCCTGCTCTTTGGCAGTAAGGATGGCTTTTGTCATTTCATCCCTCAGGGATGGGTTTAAAAGCGGCAGCGTCTCCAGGCTCAGGGAGGATAAGAAAGATTCTTCCGCCTCGCCATCCAGGAAACTGCCGTCGTCGATACCCGCCAGCCTTTGGATGTGGGCATAGATACGGATATTGTTTTCCTTCAGCCATTGTTTGCACACCGCACCGGCAAAAACGATGGGAGCGGTAAGCCGGCCGGAGAAATGGCCGCCGCCCCGGTGGTCGCCAAAACCCATATAGCGCACATAGCCCGTATAGTCGGCATGGCCTGGGCGTGGCTTATCCAACGCTTCGCCGTAATCCTGGGAGCGTGTGTCCAAACTTCTGATCAGCGCGGCCAGGGGCGCCCCGGTGGTCCTGCCGCCATACATTCCGGAAAGAATTTCGGGGATATCATTTTCCCGGCGCGGGGTGGAAAGTTCGCTTCTGCCCGGCGCACGGCGGCCCATTTCCCGGCCGATTTCCTGCAAATCAAGTTTCAGCCCCGGCGGCAGCCCGTCGATCACGATGCCAAGGCCTGCCCCGTGAGATTCCCCGAAGAGGGACAATTTGAGGTGTCTTCCGAAGCTGCTGCTCATGAAATAATTCCTCCCAGCGCCTTATAATCGTCCCAATAGCTAGGCCATGTCTTATTCACGCAGGATGGGTTCTCAAGGCTTACCGGCTCCCTGCAATGAAGGGCGGCAATGGAAATCATCATGGCCATACGGTGGTCGTTGTGGCTGTCTGTAAGCACCCCGCCCGTAAGCTTTTCCCGGCCATGGATGACCATTGCATCCCCATCCGTACGGATATCGGCACCAAGTTTCGAAAGCTCCTGCACGGTGGCGGCAAGGCGGTCGCACTCCTTCAAGCGAAGCCGCCCGGCGTTTTCAATGCGGCTTTCCCCGTTGGCCAGGCAGCATACAAGGGCCATCATGGGCAAGATATCCGGAAACTGGCCTCCGTCTATGCGGATGCCATGCAGGCTATCTGCTTTCATAAAGCAAGCTCCATCCCCCCGGATAAAATCTGCCCCCATTTGGGAAAGCAATTCAATGACCGCTTTATCCCCCTGATTAGAAGAAAGGTTTAATCCACTGATTGCAACATTGCTGCCCAGCGCCCCGGCGCAAAGCATCACCGCTGCCTGGGAGTAGTCCCCCTCCACCGTATACATGCGGGGCCGGTAGCTTTGCCCGCCCGGAACAAGAAACCTTTGGGGATCCGGCCGCCGGACCATTACACCAAAATCCGCCATCGTATCCATGGTCAATTGAAGGTATGCATCGGACTCCGGAGGCGTGGTGAGCAGGATTTCCGAATCCCCGTCAAGAAGCGGCAGCGCCAACAGAAGCCCCGTAATGAACTGGGAGGAAACATCCCCCGGCAGCTCAAAATGCCCGGGTACAAGCCGGCCCTTCACACAAAAACCGTCAGCCATCCTGTCAAAAGCAATTCCCTGCCCGGCAAACAACGCTTCGTAAGGGCCCAAGGGACGCTCCGCAAGGCGGCCGCTGGTTAAAAAACGCCCGCCTCCCTTAAGAACAAGAGACAAGGGCATCAAAAAACGGAGGGTGTTTCCTGATTCCAGGCAGTTAAGTACCGGCATCCCCTCCGGCCTATGGCTTTTTCCCAGGATCCGAACCAGCCTTCCTTCCCTTGTGTAGTCCGCCCCCAGCGCCGCCATACATTGAAGCATGGCCTGCATGTCCTGGGAGTCGTCCACCGGGGAAATCTGGCTCCCGCCATCGGACAGGGCAGCACAGACGATAGCCCGGTGGGCTATGGATTTGGAAGGAGGCACCGTAAGAGTGCCTTTAAGACGACCTGGATGCATCGTCACGACAGCCATTTTCCACCCCCGAAAAAAAGTCCGGTGTGGCCTGAAACAATCTTGACTCACCAATACGGCTTAAAAGCACCACAAAAAGCGTCTTGCCTATATTCTTTTTATCCCGGCCCAATGTTTCACTAAGCCGGGCTGGGTGTGTAAGGTGCACGGAAGACGGCAGATGATGCGCCTGCAAACACGTAAGGACCGACTCTGCCGTGCCCTTTTCGGTCAGGCCCCTTTCTTCCGCCAGGCGGCAGATGAGATGCATCCCCACAGCAACAGCTTCCCCGTGGCTCAGGCCCGAATAGCCCTGCAGCGCTTCAATGGCATGGCCCAGGGTATGGCCGAAGTTTAAGAGCATCCGCTCCCCGGTGTCATGCTCATCCCTGGCCACGATATCCGCCTTGATGGCAACACACCTGGCGATGATATCCTCCATATGGTTATTCAGCGCATCCCTTCCAGGGTTTGAAGAAAGCAAACTGAACAGTTCCGCATCCCGGATACAGCCGTATTTAACTACTTCCCCCATGCCGTCATTGAAAAACCTGTCAGGCAGCGTGTGAAGCGTGTCCGGGTCAAGAAGCACCAGCTTGGGCTGATAAAAACTGCCCACCAGGTTTTTGCCCTCCGGAAGGTCCACGGCCACCTTGCCGCCCACGGCGCTGTCCACCTGGGCCAGTAATGAGGTCGGAACCTGCACGTAAGGGATGCCCCTCAAATAGGTGGACGCTGCAAAGCCAGTAAGGTCGCCAATCACGCCGCCCCCCAGCGCCAGTATGCCGTCGCCCCGGCTGATACCCGCCGCGCACAGCGTGTGATACACTTCTTCCAGTACGGAAAGGGACTTGGTGGCTTCCCCAGGCTTTAAACTTAAGCGGGCGGCGCTTAAACCGGCCTCTCTTATGGAAGCCTCCACAGCATCCCCATACAGCGCATTCACATGCTCATCGGTAACGATCATCCATTTGCCAATGGCCGGCAGGCGCTTTTTCAATTCCGCTCCTGCCACTTTCAGGATACCGGCCTCAAGAAGGATATCGTAGCTGTTCTCAGCAAGGTCCACTCTGATTTTCATGGGTACCTCCGTTCTACCATCCTACAGTTGCATTGTTACAAAATGCGCCCTACGGCGGCGGCAATGGGTTTCAGTTCCTTCATGATGGCGTCGAATCCCTCGGGAGTAATGGACTGCTGCCCGTCGGACAGCGCATGGGCCGGGTCGTTGTGCACCTCAATCATCAGCCCGTCGGCGCCAACAGCCACCGCCGCCCTGGCCAGCGGCGATACCATCCACCACTTTCCGGCGGCATGGCTGGGGTCCACAATCACGGGCAGGTGGCTTAACTTCTTCACCGCCGGGATGGCACTCAAATCAATGGTGTTGCGGGTGTACGTTTCAAAAGTGCGGATGCCCCGCTCGCACAATATCACCTGCTCGTTGCCCCCTGCCAGGATATATTCGGCGGACATAAGCCATTCCTCAATGGTTGAGGACAGGCCCCTTTTCAAAAGGATAGGCTTTCTCGATTTGCCAAGCTGCCGCAAAAGATCAAAGTTCTGCATATTGCGGGCGCCAACCTGGATCACATCCACCATTTCCTCAAACACCTCGATATCCTGGGGCGACATGATTTCCGACACGATGGGCAGGCCCGTCTGCTTTTTTGCCTCAGCCAGCATGTGCAGGCCGTCATACCTAAGCCCTTGGAAGGCATAGGGGGAGGTGCGCGGCTTAAACGCACCGCCGCGCAGGAAATGAGCGCCGGAAGATTTCACGGATCCCGCAATCTGAATGATCTGCTCTTCAGATTCCACCGAGCAAGGCCCGGCAATGACGGCCAGCTTTTCCCCGCCGATCATATGGCCGCATACAGTAAGCTCTGTATTTTGGGGATGGAACATGCGGTTGGCCTTTTTGAATGGCTCCAATACACGCATGATCCTGTCCACATATGGGTTGGCTTCCAGGCGGGACACATCGATCTTGCTGGTGTCGCCCACCAGGCCAAGTATGGTCAGGTCGGTGCCATACACAGGGCTTACGGAAACGCCCTGTTCCTCAATATCTTTGGAAAGATTTTGGATCTCCGGCTCCGGGGTACCTTTTTTCAATACGATGATCATGGAGAAACCTCCTTTGCGTTATAGCGGTACAAGAAAGGATATAAGAAAAGAGAGCCCGAAAAGAGCTCTCTTCACATGCATTGTGCCGCCGTTACCGGCGGGGAAAACTCTTCTCCCCAGGGTTTTTTCTGTTGCTCAAATAGCCGAAGCGGTAGCCGCTCCGGCCCATAAACGAGAACAGACCCTTCAAAGAAGTACGAACTGTCATGGATTGCCTCCGTATTGTTGGGATTTGCGAGCATTATAGCCGAAGCAAAGCCTTCTGTCAAGGAAAAACAGGGAAAATGCAAAATTGCTTACGGAGAATTTTTGACTTCCGCCCGGCTGATGAGCCCGGTATCAAGCCGCACGGAAAGTATGATATCTCCCCCGTCACGGCTATATTCATAACGCCTCGAAGCATCGGTTTCGCTTATTTTGGCATCAATGCCTGCATAAATGCTTTGCATCTCTTCTTCCGCCATGCCGGTGGTGACGCCGCCGGGAAGCAAGAGGGAAACATCCCCACGGCCCATATCGCTGACCACGGTGGTAATCAGGCAGCTGCCGGCCAGCGTAGCTTTGTCGGAATCATTATAAACCCAGGTGGTCCACTGTTTGCCGCTACGGGACAGCGTCAGCTGCCCGGAACCATAGGCTTTGACCACGTCATCCGCGCCTTCCCCCAATACCCAGCCGTTTTTTTCAAACTCCTTTACAGGTGCCGGTAGGGTGTACAGCGCATCACCATAGGAAACATGGAAAGAAAAGGGGTCGTTACCCAGGCTTGACGGCATGCGGTAGGAAGACGAACCGGAAGCGGAACTGCCTAATAAGACAGTAGGATCCGGTGCGGCAGCCATGACCACATTGCGAAGCGATGCGCTTTTTAGCACACCGGTGGATTCCGCAAATGTAAACACAGCCTCCTGGTCATAGTCCAATTGGTAGGTGAAACGGGAAATATCCCCATCCTCATAGGTAGAGGAAGGGGCTCCATAGGCATCCATTACATCCCTCAAACCCGACACGCCCAGCAGAACACCGCCAGGCAGCATCACCTGCGTTGCGGAATCATTAAGCTGCACCGCGGCCAGAACGCACTGGCCCACTGGGAGCACGTCCCAGGAAGTGTTCACCATTTCGGCGGACAGCAAAACACCGTTTTTCTCCCAGGCGGAAGAAACGGTGCGCTGCTCGGGCTTTAGGAGTTCTTCTTCATTGCCGGTATAGGTCCAACCTGCCTTAATCATGCGATCAAAGGTGCTAGGGAGAGCAATGGTTTCCCCGCCGATCAGCACCTGAAAGCTGTACAAATCTTCACTGAGGGAGGAGGCTTCACCGGATGCGGGATTCATGCAAATAAAGGTCAATAGGGGCAGCCAACAGATAAGCGAACGAATCGCCTTCAACATAACCGGGACATTTCCTTTCTTTCCGAATGGAATCGGAAAACGATAGCTTATTCGACAATGGCAAAAAAACTCCTGCTGCTTTTCCGTTTTATTTTAAGAAATATATGCAGCAGGAATTTTTCTGTAAAAATGGAAATTCAACTCTTTTGGTTCAAAACATCGGAAGACATTACCGTGCCTACGGTCACGGACTCCCGGCCAAAGCGGCTGCGCACACTGTCGATGGCTGTCTCCAGCTTCATCTGTTTTTCCTGGCGCTTTGCTTCCGACGGAAACAAACTCACCTGACTTCCGCCTTCCTCTTTCAGGCAAAGGCTTCCGGCCGTTACCGTCAGCGTGCGGATGGGGGAATTTACATTCCAGGAGCGGCACAAAAGTGGCAGCGCTGCTTCGTACAATTCCCTCGTGGTCGAAACGGCGCCTGGCAGCTGCGCCTGGCGGGAAATGGTTTTTAATGCCGGGTCTTTGATGTGCAGGGCGATGGACCTGGCCATCAGCCCGTGGCGCCGCAATCTTACCCCCACGCTGTCGCACAGCATCAAAAGGCCCGCCTTCATATCCTCCAGCCCCGCAAGATCTCGGCAGAAGGTGATGCCATTGCCAACGCTTTTTATGGGATCGCCTTCTCCGGGCCTGAGTACTGGGCTCACATCCAGACCGTTGGCCTGCTGCCAGAGGGATTCGCCCCCTGCGCCCAGCAGCCTTTTCAAGTGCTCTACCGGGGTATTTGCCAATTCTCCTATGGTTGTGATAAAGTTTTTGCGCAGCACCTGTGCCGCCGCTTTGCCTACATACATCATGGCTTCCACCGGCAAAGGATACAGGATGCGCTTAAAATTTTCCCTGGTGATGACTGTGGTGGCGTTGGGCTTTTTATAATCGGACCCCATTTTCGCAAACAGCTTGTTGAAGGATACGCCTACGGATATGGTAAGCTGCAATTCCTCCCACACCCTAAGGCGCAGCGCATCCGCAATCTTCTGCCCTGTGCCGAATAATTGCCGGCTGCCGGTAACATCCAGGTAGGATTCATCGATGGAACAGGCCTCCACCTGGTCGGTGTACTGGGCGTAGATTTCGTTGATTCTGCTGCAGTATTCCTCATACTTGTCCCCATGCGGAGGAACAAGCACCAGTTGGGGACATTTGCGCTTGGCCTGCCATATAGTCTCCGCCGTTGCAACGCCGTATTTTTTCGCCAGTTCGTTTTTGGCCAATATAATGCCGTGGCGGCTGTCCGGATCACCGCATACCGCCATGGGCACCTTGCGCAGTTCGGGACGCTCGATGCATTCCACCGAAGCGAAGTAGCTGTTGCAATCGCAATGCAGGATGACCCTGTCCACCCCCAGCCCTCCATTGAAAGAACATTTGTTCTCATTATATCACGAAGCAAAGCGGCTTGCAAGAGGGGAAACAAAGGCAAAAAAAGTTGAAAAATACTCTTGACATTAACGTTACGTTAAGGTTTATTATGATGCTGCCGGGAGGAATGCAAGATGGAATACACCGTTTTGAAACTGGGGAAATTGGCCGGGATCAGCACCCGAACGCTTAGGTACTACGACGAGATCGGGCTGCTTTCGCCCATGAAGGTCACCGCGTCGGGCTACCGGGTTTACGGGGAAAAAGAAGTGGACGCACTTCAGCAGATCCTGTATTACCGTGAGCTGGATTTAAGCCTCACGGACATCAAGGCCATTCTCTCCACGCCGTCCTTTGACCGGTTGGCGGCGCTTTTAAGCCATCTTGCGGAACTCAATAAAAGGAGGGACCGGCTGAGCCTCCTGATTCAAAGCGTGGAGAAGACGATCCTCCACGAGAAAGGAAAAATTGAAATGAGCGACAAAGAAAAATTTGAGGCCTTCAAAAAAGACCTGATCCGGGAGAACGAAGAAAAATACGGCGCGGAGGTCAGGCAAAAGTACGGCGACAAGCGGGTGGACGAAAGCAACTCCAAAATGATGAACCTGACGAAGGAACAATACGACGCCATGCAGAAGATGGCAGCGGAGGTCATATCCAAACTGGAGCAGGCGGTTTTGCAAAAGGCCGACCCCGCGGGAGAAGCAGGCAAGTGCCTGGCCCAAATGCATAAGGAATGGCTATCCTACACCTGGAAGGAGTATTCCAAGGAAGCACATATGGGTCTTGCGCAGATGTATGTGGACGACGAGCGCTTTACCGCCTACTACGACAGCCGGGTGAAAGGGTGCGCGGCATTTTTGAGGGATGCTGTGGCCGCCTTTGTGAAGGAATAGAATTTATGGAAAGCACGGCGGAGCTTTTGCAGGCTGAATGCTGCAAAGGCTCCGCCTTTCTAATGTCGTTCCCGTCAGGCATCCGTTGGCAGTGCCAGTTCTTGGCATAGCCAATGCCTGTCGTACATGTCTATTTCCCCTGCGGTTTTGAATCCGGCGCGGCGGTACATGGCGACAGCCGGCGGGTTTTGAGGGCTGACCAGCAGGCGGATGCCGTCAAAGTTCAACTTACGGGCGGTGCCTATTGCGCAGTTTAAAACAAGGGTACCTATACCCTTGCCGCCATGAAGGGGCAGAACGCCGATGCGGGCAAGTTCGCAAGGATGGCGGATGGCCTCGCTCCAAGGGATGCCAATGTCTTGAAGCTCTTGAAAGTCGCCAAGGGAAACGACGGCGATGGTCTTGCCACCTTCCTTCAGGCAATACAGCCAGCCATTGGCCTGGTCAATGTCAAAAGACTCCCGGTTAGGATATTCCTCAGACCAGGTGCAGCCGGGAAGTTTTGAGCAGGCCGTGTACAAGGACAGCGCCGCATCGCGGTCCCCTTCCTCAGCCAAAGAAAAAGTATATGTATCTTTCATGCAGTCCCCTCCTGATGGATTTGGCTTATCATCACGGCTATGAACTTGGTCTCCATGTTGTTTGTGATTTCAAAGGTAAACCGCCTGGCCCAGGGCTCACGTGTGCAAAGGGAAATGCCGTTTACAAGGCTGATGCTTTCGCCGCCGCAACGGCCGCACCGTATGCAGCCAAACTGCTCCATGTTTTTCCGGATGGAGGGGACAAGCTGTTCCTTATCTTTAGCCATAGCTTCAATCTTCTCAAAAGGCGCTGCCATTTCAAAGAAAAGTACATCCGTATGGATTGTGAAAATGCAAACCGGTTTGCCCTGGCGCATCAAATGAATGATCCAGTGGGGCGTGCAGTAGGACCAGAATTTGCAGCTTGCCTTCAGCCCCTGTCCAATTATGAGATTGGAAACAAGCTCTTTCCATAAATCTGCCTGGGGACCCAGCGAGCGTAAAATATCCGGCCGCAAAGGATTTATATCCTCCTTGCGTTTCCCCCCGCGAAGCAGTACGGTTTCAAAATCCGCCCTCATGATCAGGTCGGTTTGCATGGCGTAGTCCTTTTTGCTGTCCATAACAGGAGTGCGGCATATAAAATACTTCAGTGCCTGGAAAAAGGAAGGGCAGCTTTCGTTGTATATGCTTACTGCATCGCAGGAGGAAAAAGATTCCGCAGTACGGCCATTTTTCTCATACTCAAAATAGAAGCCGTAATTTTGCAGCGCCTCCAGGTGAAAAGCCGCAGGCTTTTTGAAGTGCTTTCGAATCAATGACTTATCCATACGCAGGAAGGATACCTCGCCTTCCCGCATGTGCTCCCCATAGGCCCCTATAGTATACAAAAACAAAACGGTCTGGGTCAGGCGGTGATAGCTTTCAAGGTCATCCTCCACTCGATAGGTGGCGGTATCCGCGTATATATCCAGCAAAAGCTGCCGCACAACCTTCAGTCCCACCAGAATATCCTCTCCATCGGAGCCTTCGATCCTATCCGCCGTCAATTCAGCCGGAAAATCGCAAACGTTGCGGCATAAAAACGCGGCCCGCGTTTCAAAGGGCGATGACTGAAAAAGCATGCTGTTCCTCCTTTGTGCCAAACCATTTTTTGATTATACCAAATTATGGCCGGGTGGTATAGACAAAGAGAGACGAATCCAAATATGCACACCTGGACAGGAAAAGAATGTGGGGACGGCTTAAATCCGTCCCCGCCCACCATGTATCAGTGCCCTTCCTTTGCAGAATCTGCAATTTTGAACCAAAGCTCCATATAAGCCGAATTAGGCATTGCATCAAAATAAATCTCCGCAAGAAATGCCGCTGTCGGTATCTTCTTGGCGGGCAGCCAGGTGTTGTACATATAATCAGTTGCCTGATCCAATGCGTCCGTCGTCAGCAGATAGAAGTTCTCAGCTTCAAAAAAACAAACAATATAATTACCCTGAGGTAATGTCCAATAATCATTATCATTCGGTCCACGCGCATCAACCGATTCCGCACCAACAAAATAGGTAATATACCCCTCTCTAAAATCATACGAGCCGACGCCGATTTCATTGCCGTCCTGCTTCAAGCCGCAGATTGCAGACTTTTTCTTATGAAAATCAGTCCAAAGCCCGGCCAAGTAGTCTCTGCCTGGCTTGTTTGGGAAAGGAACGTCCTTTATCATTCCCGTAAAAAAGCGTGGCTTGTCTAATTTGCAACGGCGTATCTCCAGCACAATCCCATCCGCTAAAAGCGGAACGCCTTCATCAATCAGATGATGTTGCATGGATATATCAGGTTTGATGAAGTGTGTCAATGGCTGCGGATTTTTACGAAAATCAGACGGAGTGAATCCGTACGCGTCTTTGAAGGAGCGCGAGTAGGTTTCGTGATTATCAAAACCGACAGCCAGTGCGATATCCAGTATGCGGTCATCGCTGTTCATTAAATCATCGGAGGATTTGGCAAGACGGCGAAGCTTCACATATTCCATAACCGGCCTACCCACCAAGCGGTTGAAAAGCCGCTGAAAGTAGAACGTGGACAGATATACTTCGCGGGCCAGTCTATCAATATCCAGCCTTTCGCCAAGATGATCTTCAATATAGTTCAAGGCAGTTTTGATTGCCTCCCATGACTGCATAATTACACTTCCTGTTTCGTATCCACGGCAGCACAGCAATGCCCTTTAAGGCTTTCACACTTACTTTACCGGTATAACGATCTTTGTAAGAAGCTCACTTTCCGGCCGGTTCTGATCGTTCAAGTAATAATTATATATGGTTCCCTGCGCTTCGTATTCATTGTCCTTAAGCCATTTCATCATTTCAAAAAAGAGTGGGTCGCTTTCCCGGTAAGGGCCTAGATCAAGCCCTGTGATTACTCTTTGCGCCGGAATAGTGCGCGCAGTTATTTCATCGTTGCCCTGTAATGACCTTGCGACCGGGAAACCCATTTCCACATCGAGGTTATTCAGGTCATCATTATAATAGCAGGTAAATGGCGCACCTGCCGCAAGCTCTCCGGTTTTGGCCAAATGCGCCATGATTTTGCCATAGATCTGACCAGCCACATCGGCCAGGTCTTTCATGTTTATTGTTGTGCGAATTGACATCACCTGCTGTTCCGGCTGTTCCATCAATATGATCGTTGAAATCTTTGCCATTTTGTTTCCACCCTTCAAAAGGAATATTGGTCGGGCGAATACGCCTACCCACATATTCATCATATCAAAAGATGAAACATGATTCTTGACGTGCAATGCCTTCCATCGTAACAATTACCGTCCGCATAACTGAAGGCAGATATCCGTAAGTTCCTCCACCGAATGGACTTTTTTGTCCGCCTCCTGCCATTCCTCTAAAGAGCCGAAGCCATAGGCAGCAGCTACGGTATACAGGCCGTTTTCCTTGCCGGCCAGGATATCCGACAGCCTGTCGCCGACCATGACGGCGCGTAAGGGGCGGTATTCCTTCAAAAGGTCTCCTACCAATTGGCCTTTCGTGTGGGTAACGTCCCCGCCCTTTGCTTTAACGAAATATTTCCCGATTCCCCAGTTTGAAAGCGACCTGTCCACATATTCCTGCCTGCCGTTGCTGGCGATGCAAAGGTTGGCGCAAGCACTCAAGATGTCCAGCATTTTGGGAACTCCGGGATAAATTTTTTGGCAGGAATCCATCAGCGACATCTGGTATCCGCCACGAATCCTGCAAAATTCCGCCTGCTTATCCCTTGGCACCTTCAGCAGCTTAGCCGCTTCCTCATGGGAGGGGCCGTTGCATTTTTCAAGCTCCGCTTGAGAGGGAACGGGAAGGTTCATATCTTGGAAAGTCCTAATCAGTTCTGTCACGCACAAATGCATGCTGTTGACCAGCGTTCCGTCAAAGTCAAATATGATCATGGGCAGCCCGCACGGGACAGCAAAGCCGGGGGCTGCCATGAAAAAGGGTGTACATCCTTGCACCGTAAAGCTCCTATCTTTTGCAGATCCGGTTTGTACCCATATAGGGAATCAAAACCTCGGGAACGGTCACCGTCCCATCCTCGTTTTGGAAGTTTTCCAGAATGGCGGCCACCGTACGGCCCACAGCCACGCCGCTGCCGTTTAAGGTATGGGCAAACTGCGGCTTATCCTTTATTGATTCCTTATAGCGGATGCCTGCCCGGCGCGCCTGGAAATCCTCGCAGTTGGAGCAGCTGGAGATCTCCACATACCGGTTGTAGCTAGGCATCCACACCTCGATGTCATAGGTTTTGGCGGCTGAAAAGCCCATATCCCCAGTGCTTAAACAGACAACCCGGTAGGGAAGGCCCAGCAATTGAAGCACCTTTTCCGCCTCACCCGTCATGCTCTCCAATTCCTCGTAGCTTTGTTCCGGCTTTGTAACCTTTACCAACTCCACCTTGTTGAACTGATGCTGGCGGATAAGGCCCCTGGTATCCCGCCCGGCGCTGCCGGCCTCGGCCCTGAAGCATGTGGAATAGGCGCAATGGCGGATGGGCAATTGTGCCCCGTCCAGGATCATATCACGGTACATGTTGGTGACGGGCACTTCCGCGGTGGGGATCATAAATGTGTCCTGGTCCACCTTGTAGGCGTCCTCTTCAAACTTGGGCAATTGTCCCGTACCCGTCATGCTGGCGCGGCTGACCATATAGGGCGGATACACTTCGTCATACCCCGCCTCCACATGGGTGTTCAGGAAAAAGTTGATGACGGACCGCTCCAGCCGTGCGCCAAGGCCGCGGTAGAAGGTGAACCTGGCGCCGGATACCTTTGCGGCGGTATCAAAATCCAGTATGCCAAGGTCGGTGCCGATGTCCCAATGGGGCTTGGGTTCCCAGGGGAAAACACGGGGCGTGCCGACTCGGCGCTGCTCTACGTTTTCCTTGTCGTCCTTCCCTACGGGCGCACTTTCGTGGGGGATGTTGGGCACGGTAAGCAAAAATAGCTCCATTTCCTCATCCAGCGCCTTCACCTGATCATCCAGCGCAGCGATTTCCTCGCCTACCCGCTTCATTTCCTCCATGATGGTTTGTGCGTCGCCCCCCGTGCGCTTGATGGCAGCAATCTCCTTGCTGGCTTCATTGCGGCGGTTTTTCAGGTTTTCCGATTGAGCCATCAAGGCCCGTCGCTTTTCATCCGCCTGCAAAAAGCTGTCCAGGGGAATGTTCTTGCCCCGTTTTGTAAGGGCGTCGGTTAAAATTTCCGGGTTTTGCCTGATTTTTCGAAGGTCCAGCATGATACTTTCCTCCCTGCGGCCTGGCCGCGTCGTTAATGCCGGATGTACGGGGGTATTCCGGCCGAATAAAAAAGCCGTCCCTTTTCAGTGTTGCCACCGAAAGGGACGGACGAATCCGCGTTGCCACCCCGATTGGATGCAAAGAACGCATCCCACTCGCCGCGCTGTATGGGGCGCACCCCGCGGCCGTTCGCCGCCGGCTCCCGGATGGAAAGTCTGCTTTCGTACCGCCTTGCACCGGCCGGCGGCTCTCTTATATCAAAAAGCAGGCATGGTCCGTTCATGGCCGTTTTGGATTGGCCTTATTATAGGCAATCGACATTCATTTTGCAAGGATTTTTTTATTCTTTGCCCTTATCCTTCCAGTTGTTCAGAAAAAAATCGTCCAACAGCCTTCTATCCAGATAAGGCAAAAGCGGCAGGATCTTTGAAAAACCGTACTTCTCCACACATTGGGCCGCAGCCTGCGTCAGCTTTTCCCGGCCCATGAAGGGAGCCAGTGGCACCAGATCCATAACGCCGCCTTCCTTCAATACACGGTCCGCAAGGCGTTCGATACTTTCCCTGCTTAAAAAAGGCGCGGCCATGATGACCTTCTTGATATCCAGCCCATCCGCAAGTACCTGCTGCACGCATTCGTCCACTGTGGCCTGGCTTAAAAACGGCAGAAGCCCCATAAGGGATTCAAAAGACCTGTCCCGCCTGACCGCGTCCAGGGCAAGGGAGTCCAGCGTACTTTCACTTAAAAAAGGTGCGGCCCTGACGAGGTCTTTCAGTGTAATATCCGCCTGAACGCTTTCCCATAGTTTCTCCGCCTGCTTAGGCCTTACCATCGGGGCCATTTCCAGAAATTCTTCCGCCGTCAGCTTTTCTTCAATGGGCTCTTCCCTGATGATCTTTTCCACCACCTGGGCGCCTTTTATGCTGCCCAGCAACTCGTCGACGGTCACGCCGAAAATGTCCGCCAGCTCGCCCAGCTTGGAAATATCGGGCATAGTCTGCCCGCGCTCCCAATTGCTTACTGCCTGAAAGCTGATGTTCAATTTGTCTGCCAGTTCCATTTGGGTCATGTTCTTTTCTTTACGCAAATTGGAAATGGTTTTGCCTACCTTCATCATATCAAACATAACGACTCTCCCTTTTTACCTGATTCCGTTGCTTTTAAACCAATGATCCAGCAGCATTTGGGCGTCAAGTACCTTCCAGCCGGACGATGCCCTCCGCGCATAGGGCACGGAATGCTTTTCTTTTTGGGGCCGTAGTTTTGCTGATTTTTTCCCAAACCTGAACCTTCCATCAAACCAGCCCATGCTTTCTCCCTCCTTTACGGCAGGGGAAAAGCCGCGCTTCCCCCACGAGATCAGCATAGGGAAAACGTGCATAGAAAGCCAGCAAGCATCAGTTGAGTTTGAAATTCAAGCAACGGTTGAGTTTGTTATTTTCTTTTGTCCATAAATCTTCGAAGGGAGAAGATCAAAAGGCTTACACCGTAAAGGGCCGCGGCGCACAGCACGATGGCCGCGCCGGCGGAAGTGTTCCAGTAAAATGCCAGTATAAGCCCTGTAACGCCGCTTATCATGGCGATCAATACGCTCAAAAGCGCATGGCTCCTTGCGCTGCGCGCAAGATTCCGTCCGGCGGCAGCGGGGAGGATCAGCAGTGCGTTGATCAAGAGCACGCCCACCCAGCGGATGGAAAGCATCACGGCTACAGCCACCAATATCACAAAGCCGTATTCCACAAGGCGTGTGCGCATGCCCCGGCTCTTTGCAAGAGAAGTGCTTATGCTGGCCAGCAGAAGCTGGTTGTAGATGAACATCCACGCTAAAGCGCCGATAATAAGCGCCAGAACCAGCCATAAAAGATCCTGGGGGGCAACGGCCAGCACATCACCGATCAACAATGAGGAGTATTTGGCAAACCCGCCGCCCCGGGAAAGGATCACAAGCCCCAGTGCAATGCTGGTGCTGGAAAACACGCTGATGATGGTATCCACGGAGGTCGTACCCGTTTGCTTGATGCGGCTGATGAGCAAGGCCCAGATGACACCGAACACCAGCATGGCAACAAGATCGCTGTGGAGGCCCAGCACGATGCCAAGGCCGATGCCGGTGAGTGCGCTGTGACCCAGCGCATCGGAAAAGAAAGCCATGCGCTGGTTAACCGCCATGGTTCCCATCAAACCCAAAAGGGGTGTCAGAAGCAAAATGGCAAGCAGCGCATTTTTCATGAACTGAAAGGACAGGAAGTCAAAAGGGAGCAGCACATCCATCACATGATATACGGCATTCATGATTTCACCTCCGCGTCCAGCTGTGCCTTGGTGCGGGGCGTTTGAAAAACCTTTTCAAACTCCGGTGAGGAGAATACCTCCTGCGGGCTGCCCGAGCAAAGCACCTGCCGGTCCAGGAGCACCACGTAATCCGCGTACTTTTCCACCAGCGAAAGATCATGGCTTACCAGCAGAATGGCCATATGGTGCTGAGCCCTTAGTTCCAGTACGGTATTCAAAAAAAGCGCAAGCCCGTTTTGGTCCACGCCCGATACTGGTTCATCCAGAACGAGAAGATCCGGGGCGGGCGTCAGCGCCAACGCCAGCAGCACCCTTTGCAGTTCTCCGCCAGACAGCTTTCCAAGAGGCGACAAAATCAGATCCTCCGCTTTGACCGCCTCCAGGGATCTTCTGACAACTTCCTTTATTTTTCCGGAAACGCCCAGCCAAACCGGGCGGCGCGTGAGTGCGCAGGCCAGAAAATCCTGCACGGTTGCAGGCATCTCCTTGTCAAAGTCCAGGTGCTGCGGCACATAGCCGGTGCGCAGATGGGGGATATCCCGGCCCTGGTGATCTTCGTGGCGTATGCGGCCCGTATAAGGAATCTCACGCATCAGTGCCTTTAAAAGTGTGGTCTTTCCGGCCCCGTTCTGTCCGATGAGCGCAGTCAATTGCCCGCAATGGATATGCATTGTCACCTGTGATAATATCGCCTGCCTGTCCCTTACGACACCCACGTTTTCCAACGCAATATGGCACAGGCCGCAGCTTTGTTCATGCCGTTCCATGGAACCTCCTCATTACCGGGAATAGACACCGGTTCGGATCTCGTTGATGTACGACTCACGGTAAGGCAGGTTCGGATCATTCTCGGCATCCCGAACAGCAGCCTCCAGGTCGTAAGGTACGGAAACGAGATTGATATCAAGCGGAGCCGGCGTTTTGCCGGGCTGCCCCTGCAAAATGGCATAGCAGGCCCGGTTGACGCCTATGCCGTTGCCAACGCTGCCCGTGTTGAACAGGAAGCCTTTGCTCAGCGTACGGTGAAACGCCCGGTGGCAGTCGGAATATCCCACCGCCTGGAATGTCTCTCCATCCTTCTCAAACAGCGCTTCCAGCTTATCCCGCTCCGTCTGCACAAACAGCAGTTCCTCCATCACGGGCCGGCCGTGAAGCAGGCGGATATGAAGCCCGCTCATATAAAAGTGATGTTCCAACGGCAGGCTTGAAAGCCTCTCCATCCGCTCCCGGCCAAGCAAGTTCCAATAATATCCATCGGCGGGATAATGCTTCTGGGATATGCCTATATCCCAATTCCCCGCCAGAATAAGCTGGCACCGCATAAATGCCCAGTCCATGGTAGCGGCAGAGGAAGGCCCCTTGCCTACCATATCACCCAGGCAATATACGGTTTGTATTTTTCTTGATTTCAAATCTCTGTCCACCGCCATGGTGGCGGGCAGATTGCCGTGCAGGTCGGCCACAAGGGCAATGCGCATGGGTCCCTCCTGATACTCTTTCCAAACAGTATACCATGTTTTTGACCGGGCGCATACGCTGCGGAGGAAGGTTGTGGATTTTTCCGGCGCATGGTATACTTTTTTAAGAAATTTCCAACTTTCCAAGGGGGCTTACCATGATCCGTCAGGGCTTTGCGCTTTTTGATCTGGATGGCACAGTATCCAGCGGTGATTCCATCATGCCCATGATTAGATACGCCATTAAAACAAGGTTTGCAAGGAAGGCGCATATGCCTCGTGTTTTTCTGGCATTGCTTGGCTATTCCCTGCATTTGCTGAACGATACAAGAGCCAAGGAAATAGCGGTCGCTTTCCTAAAAGGGAAAACCAAGGCGCAGGTCCAGGCTTTTGCCGAAGATTTCTGCCGTGATGTACTTTTAAAACGCATCTATAAAGATGCCAGGGAAGAGATCAAGGCCCGCCGGGAAGAGGGGCTGCGCGTTTTGCTTGTAACGGCTTCCCCGGACTTTTATTTGCAGCCCCTTGTACGGGAACTTCCATTGGATGGCATTATAGGCACCAGGGCCGACGTCACACCAGCGGGAATCTATACGGGCCGCATTGCCGGGCTCAACTGCCGGAACCTGGAAAAGCCCCTGCGCATTGCCGAATACCTGGCCGCAGGCGGATATGAGCTGGATACGGAAAGCTCCTATGCCTATGGCGACTCCGGCCACGACTGGCCCATGATGTCGCTAGCAAAAAATCCGGTAGCCGTCAATGCCAAAAAAGAATTACTGCGGCGCTGCGGGAATTGCAGGCGTGTTGCCTGGAAATGACATTTCCTATTTTGTGAAATGATTAACTTATCGAATTATACGGAAATCATTGACAATCGAGTAATGAAACCGATATACTGGTCATAGAAAAATAGGAAACGAATAGTTCTTAAGAAGCGGCGCATCTGGGTTCCGCTATTTTTGAATTACCCATTTACCAAGAACAAGGAAAGGAAGGGTGCATGTGGAAAGCAATCATTCCCGTCCGCTTTTGCTCCTGGACAATTCCAGCATGACCAATGTGCTGGGAGAGGGCGAATTTTCCTGCCGCAACATGACGTTTGACGAGACCCGGGCCATATTGGAGATGTTTGAGGAAAACGAGGTACGAAAAGGCTTCATCAACACCCACATTGAACACATCATCTTCGGTTATCTGGGCATTGCACAGCGGAACTACAAGTTCGAAGAAGTACACCACATGGCCGTTGGGCAGGAAGCGTTGGTTTTCAAACTGTACGTAACCCCCTCTGAAACACAGCCAATTATTCAGTCAGAGGATGGCGTGGAAGCCAAGAAGATTCAAAACGTATACGTTTATTGCCAGTATGTAACCCGTGTAAAATAAAACATTCAAAAAATCCAGCCGCGCGGCTGGATTTTTCAGTTTGCCCATATTTTGATTTACCCACATTACTCCTTGGGCCAGCTTTCCGCCAAAAAGGCCATTCTGCCTTCGAAAAACGCACGGATGTATTCAATATTCTCCGCGTAGTTTTTCCCTGTTTCCACTTCCCAAAATGGACTGTTGAAAATGGGCCAGCGTATGAAGTTCATGGCGGCTGAATCTTCAATCTCATCCGCATACTCTTTAAGCGAGCGCAGATTGCTGACGGGAGGGTCATTCCCCAAAAGCACATTCAACGCGGGCACAAACGATTCATGATAGGCTGCTATGGCAGCCTGCTTGAAATCGGGCTGCCTGTACAAGGCCGGGAACCAATAGTACTGCGCTCCGGAATCGCTGTTGGTGACAAAATACTTTGGATTTTTTACCCGCTGGTTGCGGGGAATGGCATAGTTGCCGATAGCGATGTCATAATCCCAAACGGGACCGGCAAATGTTAAAAGGCTATCCTTGTCCGAAGGCTTGTAATAGTAAAGGCTGGTTCGGTTGGCATCGAAATTTTTCACAATCTCTTCCACCAAATACTTTTCAACCAGCGAATCTATATCCACGAACTCTGAGTAATGCTTTCCGCTCTTGGGATCTATACCATCCTTTGCAAAAACCGCATTTTCAAATCCTTGCATAAATGTGCTGATGTATTCCATTTGCGCATAGCTCGCAGCCTTCGGTTCCTTTACGACCACGGGTTGACCCCTGGATGTGACAAACCCGCTGGGTTCGGCTTTATACCTTGCTTTATAGTCCAATTCCATCAGGTATCCGCCGGTGATATCCTCCGGGTTATTGGGAATATCATACCCCTTGGCCTTGCCCTCCTGATAAGACTTACCAAACTTGGGAAAAGTGTCAAGCGCTGTGTCGTTCATCTTTTCAGTGGCTTTTTCCAAATCATAGATGTCGATGCGGCTATCACCAATTTCAACCTTTTCGCACAGAAGATAGGAGCCGCAATAATCGTTATTCACATACACGTCCACCGCCTGTGAACGGGGGCTATACGATAGGCCTGCGGCATCGGCCAGATCAAATACGATTTTGTTGCGAAGCAGGGAATTATCGAAATGATTCGCCAGCAGAATCCAGGTTTTCGCTTCTCCCATTCCGCACAGGTCACAAGCCTTGTCCAGCTTGATCTGATACGGCTTTTTGGACAGGGTGAAACTGTAGTTGCCCCGGCACTTGATTTGCGAAAGGGTGCCATTGTACAAAAAATCCCCGTTCGCGTCAATTATCGCAAGGAATCCTTTTTCTTCGTTCTCCTTGCTCTTGTGAATGCTTTCGACACTGCCGGATTCTGTGGCCAGGAACATGGCGGGAATATTGGCAGACTTCATGATTTTCAGGGTATAGGTATCCTTCCCGGATGCAAGGGTGATCTTCTCTCCCGGCGTCAAAAAATTCACCGTATCGCCGCTTTGCACCTTCTTCTTGCCAACAGTGAGCGTTTCAGCCCCCGTAAACCATAACTGCAGGCTGCCTGAATCCACGCCTGCGGGCAGGAAAAGGATGTACGCCTTTTCCTTGCTGCTGTACCACCAGCGGACGGCATCAAGAGGTGTTTGCGTACTCCCGGTTTGCACGGCCCTTTGGGATGAGGAGGACGTTACCCATAGATCGCTGACTTTCGCCGCCAATGCGCCTGCAGGCAGGAAAACAAGCAGCAGCAAAAGCAGCATGCAGTTTTTTCCAGAAATACACTTATTCGGCATCGCTATCCCCGCTTTTTCTTTCGTTTAGGGCTTATACTAATGGAAAATATTAATGCATCCAAAGCGGCGAGCTATTTTTGATGCGGGACAAGGAGCTGGAGCGAGGCGTAGCAGCGCTACGTCGAGCGGAGAGCGACGCTGTCCCGCGCGAAAAGAGCCGCTGCGACGACGCATTAATGTTTGGAATTAGTATTAACCCAGTTTTCATCAAGAAAGGCCATACGCCCTCTTAAGAAGTCTTTTAAATATGCAATGTTTACTAAGTAATCCTGGCCCGTTTTCGCAACCTTTTGTGTAGTGATGTTCATCTGCCAGCGGGAAAAGTTCATAGCGGCGGAAGCTTCCATTTCAGAAGCATACTCGTCCAGGGAAAGTACCGCGCCGGTGGGATCCTTGTCCAAGCCAAGCAGCACACGGATTGCCGGAACAAAGGACTCATGATAAATTTGTACGACCCGCTGATAAAAGTCATCCTGCGCGTAAAGTGCGGGAAACCAGTAAAAGTCCATGCCCCGATCCTTGTTGGCAGAAAAGCCTGTGGGGGTCAACAGGGATTTCGACCGCTCAGTTTCAAAGTTGCCGAAACCTATATCATAATCCCATACAGGCCCGGCAAAAAACCGTGTGCTCTTATCATCCGCCGGCTTATACAGAAAGAAGCTGGTCCGGTTGGCATCAAAATCCTTGGATATTTCATCGATAATATATTTTTTCACAAGCGAATCCAAGTCCGCAAGTTCCGTATAGTGCTTGCCGCTTTTGGGATCAATGCCGTCCTTGGAAAAGATGGCGTTTTCAAAGGATTGAATGATGGCGCTGATATAATCCGCCTGTTCCTTGGACACATGTTCAGGCTCCTTGATGACGACAGGGAGGGCTTTTTTCGTCATAAAGCCGCTCATTTCAGGAGTGTAGCGGTGGGGTTTTTCCAATTCCAGCAAATAGCCCCCTGTAATGTCCTCCGGATTGTTTGGAATTTGAAAACCCTTGCTTCTGCCGGTAAACTGCTTGTCCAAGCCGTAGGACCCAAATTCTTCCAGCGGCTTTTCATTGACCGCCTCGGTGGCTTTTTCAAGATCGGTGATATCGACGCGGGTGTCCCCTATCTCCACCTTCTCGCACAAAAGATAGGAACCCAGGTAATTGTTGTTTATGTACAGGTCCACAGCCTGGGATTTTGACGTATAGGGAAGCCCGGCGGCCTGGGCCAGTGCGAAGGTGATCGTGTTGCGCAGGAGGGAGCTGTCCATATAATTGGCCAGCAGGATCCATGTCTTCGCCTTTCCCATACCGTACAGGTCGTAAGAATCCTTCAGCTTGATCTGGTAAGGCTTCTTGGGATAGGCGAAGGTGGAATTCCCGCGGCCCTTGATCTGGCCCAGCGGCCCATGATACGAAAGGGTGCCGTCGGAATCAAGGAGAACCATATTTCCCGTTTCTTCATAGTCCTTGCTGGAGTGTATCTTTTTAAGACTGCCTGACTCCGTGGAAATAAACATGGCCGGCACCTTTTCAGACTGCATGATCACCATGGTATAGCGGCTTCCCGCGTCGACGATGATTTCCGTACCAGGCTTCAAAAAATCCGCCTTATCGCCGCTTGTAACGATTTTTCCACCCATGTCAATGCTTTGGACAGTCGTTTTGAACCATATCCTCATCTTGGACAAATCCGCTCCGGCAGGCAGAAACAAATAAAATTTCCGCGTTCTTGTGCTGTACCACCAATGGATGGAATCGTCCGGCACATTGTCCGCATTCCCGGATGACTTTTCATTTTCATAAACCGCCCCGGTCACCCATAAATCGGTGATTTTCGCAGCCTGCGCAGCCAAAGGAAACATGAGCAGTAACAGCAAAAGAATAAGCACTTTTCGAAGCATAAAAATATGTGGCACCCCCGTCATAATTACTTCCCAGCCGCGGAAGGAACGCCACCTATTCCTTGCCCCGTTGGAATATTATACCATTCCCTGTTGTTCCCCTCAAGCCGAATGCGCAAAGTTTTACAATTGCAAATTTTCACACAAGGCAAGCCTCCTTTACCCCCTTTACAAAACAGGAGGTTGTGATATACTGGGATTCATCTATTTGGCAATGAAGGGGAACGCTTTCCCGGCGCTTAAGAGAGCCGCCCGGCAGGTGAAAGGGCGGAAGCAAAAGGGAAGGCCGCTCGCTCCGGAGCTCCCATACGGCGGGCAGCGCCCGTTACAGCGCATCAAGTGGCCGGATGATTTAGTTCGGCAAGCAAAGTGGTACCGCGGAACAATGCGTTTCGTCTTTGTAAAAAGGCGAAGCGCTTTTTTAGCGGAAGAAGGAGGAGCATTCATGTATAAAGCGCCCTATGATCCCGCCCGCATCGAAAAAAAGTGGCAGGCCAATTGGGAGGAGCAGAAGGCTTTTTGTGCGGAAACCGATCACAAAAAACCAAAATATTATTGCCTTATCGAATTTCCATATCCTTCGGGCGCCGGGTTGCATGTAGGCCATCCCCGTTCCAACACGGCTTTGGACATCATCGCGCGCAAGCGGCGCATGGAAGGGTTCAACGTATTGTATCCCATCGGCTGGGATGCCTTTGGCCTGCCCACCGAAAACTACGCCATCAAAAACAAGGTGCACCCCAGGGCTGTCACCAATGATAACATCGATCACTTTCGGGCACAGCTCAAGCGGCTGGGCTTCTCCTTTGATTACAGCAGGGAAGTGAACACCACCGATCCCAACTACTACAAATGGACGCAGTGGATCTTCCTTCAGCTGTACAAGCACGGCCTGGCTTACAAGGCAGAAATGCCCATCAACTGGTGTGTAAGCTGCAAGTGCGGCCTGGCCAATGAGGAAGTGGTGGATGGCGTCTGCGAGCGTTGCGGCGGTGAAGTGGTGCGCCGGGTAAAAAAGCAGTGGATGCTGGCCATTACCAAGTATGCGCAAAAACTGCTGGACGGGCTTGATACCGTGGACTTCATTGAAAAGGTCAAGCTTCAGCAGCGGAACTGGATCGGCCGCTCCGAAGGCGCGGAGATCGACTTTAGCGTCACCGGATGCGATGAAAAGATCAAGGTATATACCACGCGGCCGGATACCATCTTCGGTGCCACTTATATGGTGCTGTCGCCGGAACATCCCCTGCTGGAAACCTGGAAGGACAGCATATCAAATTACAGCGAGCTGTTGGACTACAAGGCCCAGGCGGCCAAGAAGTCCGACTTTGAACGCACGGAAGTTGTAAAGGAAAAGACGGGTGTTGAAATAAAAGGCATACGGGCATTAAACCCTGCCACCCAAAAGGAAATTCCCATCTGGGTCGCCGACTATGTGCTCATCACCTATGGCACAGGCGCCATCATGGCCGTGCCAGCCCATGACACACGTGACTGGGATTTTTCCAAAAAGTTCAGCCTGCCCATCATTGAGGTGGTTTCCGGCGGCAACGTGCAGGAGGCGGCCTTTGATGACATTCAGGACGGGGTAATGGTCAACAGCGGCTTCCTGAACGGCATGAAGGTTGCGGATGCCAAGAAGGCGATCACAGACTATATCGAAAAACAGGGCTTGGGCCAGCGCAAGGTCAATTTTAAACTGCGCGACTGGGTGTTCAGCCGCCAGCGGTACTGGGGCGAACCCATTCCCGTCGTACACTGCGTTAAGTGCGGCATGGTGCCCGTTAAGGAAGTTGACCTGCCGGTGCTTTTACCAGACGTTAAAAATTACGAGCCCACCGACAGCGGTGAAAGCCCTCTGGCAGCCATGACGGATTGGGTGAACACCGTTTGCCCCGCCTGTGGAGGTCCCGCCCAGCGCGAAACGGACACCATGCCCCAGTGGGCCGGTTCCAGCTGGTATTTCCTGCGCTATACCGACCCGCATAACGGCAAGGAAATGGCAAGCCTCGACGAAATGAAATACTGGCTGCCCATCGACTGGTACAACGGCGGCATGGAGCATACAACGCTGCATCTGCTCTACAGCAGGTTCTGGCACCTGTTCCTTAACGACATCGGCGTGGTGCCAACGAAGGAACCCTATCAAAAGCGCACCAGCCATGGCATGATCCTGGGCTCCAACGGGGAAAAGATGTCCAAATCCCGCGGCAACGTCATCAACCCCGACGAAATCGTGGATGAACTGGGGGCCGACGCCTTCCGCCTGTACGAAATGTTCATGGGCGCCTTTGACCAGGCGATCCCATGGTCCACCAATGGCGCCAGAGGCTGCCGCAGATTCCTGGACAGGGTATGGAGGCTGCAGGAAATGCTGACGGAAGGGGAAGGTTATTCCTCCGACCTGAAGGCATCCTTCCATGCCACGGTGAAAAAAGTCAGCGAAGACTACGAAAAGATGAAATACAACACAGCCATCGCCGCCATGATGAGTTTGGTGAACGACATCTACCTGAAGAACCAGGTCACAAGAGGCGAGCTGAAAACGCTGTTGCTGATTTTAAGCCCTGTCGCCCCCCATATCTGTGAGGAAATGTGGGAAGCGCAAAACTTCGGTACGCCCCTCCACCATCAGCCCTGGCCCACTTATGATGAAAAGGAAATGGCTGTCAGCGAGGTGGAGATCGCCATACAGATCAATGGCAAGGTACGCGGCCGCATCATGATCCCCGCGGATCTTAACCGCGAGCAGGCCGAGGAAACGCTGCCCAATAACCCTGATGTGAAAGCATTGGTGGGTGACAAGACCATCCGCAAGATCGTATTTGTGCCGGGAAGGCTGCTCAATATCGTCGCCAACTGATTTTTTCCAACGACTTTCCAATAAGCGCCTCCTTTTCAGGGCATACTGCCTTTAAAAGGAGGCGTTGTTGTTATGGAAAAAAAGCTGAAGAACCGCAAGAAGCTGAAGAAGGAAGAATTGGCCGGCCGCATGATGCGCGATCCCGAATCCACCGATGTATTGGGCAGCTATACCGGCACGCCAAGGGACGGGGGCGAGCCCGACCAGGATGCGGATGATTTGTAGACATTTGCAAGTATAGCTTTCTGACTTGCAAACCTCAAACATGGTATACATATGTCTTTTTTGCGAGGCATGCCGCTATTTCATTGGTATGCCTTGACTATTTCACTTCCCTCGCAGGGAAAAGGAGGACGAATATGCTGAATATGCAGTATAATATGAATGAGAAATACGAAAAAAACACAATAAAAGTATTGACATATGAACGCATGAATGTTAGTGTTTTATACACAAAAGGAAGACTTTCCATAAAAGAAATTTTCTTTTGATGGACGGATGGAAATGAAGGAGGAAGATACATATCATGCGTAAAGTAGCGGCGTTTTTGGTAGCATTGGTTTGCCTTGTTACGCTTTACGGCACGGCACTGGGCGAGGGTTTGACATTAAAGGAGGGCGTACTGCAGGTCGGTATGGAGATAGGCTATCCTCCCATGGAATACCTGGCGGAAGATGGCGTGACCGCTATCGGCTTCGATGTGGATGTAGCCAACGAACTGGCCACACGCCTTGGCCTTAAGCTGGAGATCGTGGATACCGCCTGGGACGGCATCTTTGCCTCGCTGGATTCCAGCCGGTACGATGTGATCATCTCCGCTGTGAGCATTACGCCCGAACGGCAGGAGAATTACAACCTCACCAAGCCTTACATCGCCAACAAACTGGTGCTGGTGACGGCCAAGGACCTGCCCATCAAAACCCCCGATGATCTGACCGGCTACAGGGTGGCCGTACAGACCGAGACCACCGCCGACGAATTCATGAAGAACAAGATTTCAGCGGGCCTTACGTGTGATTATTTTGTATACGACAAGATCATCCAGTGCTTTGATGAGCTGAAGCTTGGCCGTGTGGACGCCGTGCTGGTAGACAGCGTGGTAGCCGCGTATTATATCGGCACAGATAAAGACAAGTTCACCATCGTGTGGGAAAACGAAGCGGCTGAGCCCATGGGCCTGTGCCTGAAAAAGGGCAATGACCAGCTTACCCAAAAGATCGAAGAAACCATTGACGCCATGTATGCCGACGGGAAAATGACCGAGATCGCCATGAAGTACTTCGGTATGGATACCACCGCCGGCGTACGGTAAAACAATAAGCCAAAAAAATGGATAGGGCTTGTCCGTCATCGCGCCGTCCGGAGCGGTGACGGACAAGTGCGTTTCTTTGCAAAGTATGCATCCAGGGGGATGAACCATGAGCATCTGGGAATCGTTGGCGCAGGCTTTCCAGTCAATATCGCTTTGGATAGCGGGAGCCTATCAGACTGTTGCGGATTGGATACCCGTTTTCCTCCAGTCATTGGCAAAAATGGCGTCTTGGATACCTGCCCTTTTGCAGGCCACAGGGATCACCTTGTCCCTGACTGTGCTGGCAGTGAGCTGCGGTTTGGTAATCAGTATTTTTTTGGCTCTGGGCAAAATTTCAAAAGTCAAGACCCTGCAGCGTATTTCAAGCGGATATGTATTTTTCTTTCGCGGGACTCCATTGTTGATGCAATTATTCTTTATTTATTACGCTTTGCCTCAAATCATTCCCGCCCTGACAATACAGGACCGGTTTATAGCCGCCTGGATCGCATATGCGCTGAATTCCGGCGCATACCTTGCCGAAATCATCCGGGCCGCCATACAGTCTATCGACAAGGGACAATTTGAAGCCTCGAAAGTGCTGGGCATGTCCTATGGGCAAACCATGCGGCTGATCATCATCCCCCAGTCCATACGGCGCCTGATCCCGCCGGTTGGCAACGAGTTCATTATGGTCATCAAGGATACCTCCCTGGTGTCCTCCATCGCGCTGGTAGATCTCTTGAAGAAAACTACCCAAATTATGTCCTCCAGCGCCAGTGCCTTGGTATATCTGCCAGCCATGGTCATTTATCTGGTCATTACCGCGGTGTTTACCTGGGTGTTCAACCGCCTGGAAAAGAAATTCAGCGTTTATCAATAAATACGTCCCATTATATGTCTAGGAGGAACAGACATGGCCATGATCCAGGCGGAGCACATATGCAAGCAGTTTGGTTCTTTGCAGGTGCTCAAGGATGTGAGTATCTCCATCGAAAAGGGTGAGGTGGTATGCATTATCGGCCCGTCCGGCTCGGGCAAATCCACCTTTTTGCGTTCCCTGATCCATCTGGAAAAGATCACCTCCGGCCGGATCATCATTGAGGGACAGGTTTTGGACGACCGCAAGGATGGCGTGAACAGCGTAAAGCTTACCCCCAAGGAGCGAAGCGCCATTCTTTTGAAAATGGGCATGGTCTTCCAATCCTTCAACCTGTTTCCTCACCGCACCGTTTTGCAGAATGTAATGGTATCCCCGGTGAACGTGAAAAAGATGGACACAAAAAAAGCCGAGTCCATCGCCCGGGACCTGATCAAAAGGGTGGGGCTGTCGGAAAAAGCGGATGAATATCCTTCCCGGCTCTCAGGCGGGCAGCAGCAGCGGGTCGCCATCGCCAGGGCATTGGCCATGCAGCCGGATATCATGCTCTTTGATGAGCCAACCTCAGCCTTGGACCCTGAACTGGTGGGCGAGGTGCTGAACGTTATCAAAGCCCTGGCATATGAAGGCATGACCATGGTGGTGGTCACCCATGAAATGGGCTTTGCCAGGGAAGTGGCCGACAAGGTGATCTTCATGGACCAGGGATCCATCGCCCAGCAGGGAACGCCCAAGGAGATTTTCGGCAGTCCTGAAAACGAGCGTCTGCGGCAGTTTTTGCAAAGCGTACTATGACGATAGCATAAAAAACGGGAGAGCGATCGCTCCCCCGTTTTTTTCATAAGGCAATGCTGTTATCGGTTGGAGGCGCTTTCTCCTCATGATTGAGCTGCCATACCTTCAGGGAAAGGATCAGCGCAATGGCGCACAATAACAGCGTCAGCGCAAAGGGCAATGAGCGGTCAAGCTCGGCCAGCGCCCCGGCCAATGCGCCCGCGGGGGAAGTAATCAAAAGGCACATAGCCAGAAACAAACCGTTCATCCGCGCACGCTCTTCCCGGTCCATGCTCAGCATTTGCAGCGATGAGGTAAGCGGGCTTAGTACCGACAGGGACAGCGCCTCCACCAATACGCCAAGGCCAAGCAGCATATAGGATCCGGTGTTCAAAAAGATCAGCATGCATTGCACTGCGCCAAAGCAGGAAAAGGCGATCAGCAAAGGCTTTTTGAACCTGCGCACATCCAATTTCCCGGTAAACAGGAAATACCCAAGCAGAAAAACAAGGGAACGAACCATCGCAAACATGGAAAGATACTTTTGCTCAATGCCCAGCTTTTCCGTAATCAAAAGCGGCCAAAAGTTGTCAACAACGCTGCGGATGGCCCCATAGCAGGCAAGCAGCGCCACTGTATACATCACCCGGCGGGTCTTGAGCATCTTTACAAGCACATGGCGGCTGTCCAGCAGATGCTGGATCATGCTCCGATGGTGGAATTCCTCCTGCCTCCGCTTTCCGATTTCCGTCTCATGGGTCATGAAGTACAAAACAACAAACTTGGTGGTCATCAGCACGAAGGTGATGCCGTACAATACGCGCATGGTAGGAACGACGGAATATTTATCCACAAAGAAGTAGGAAACGGGGGCCACGAAACCGGCGATCAGCCCTGCAATATTTGCCAGGGAATACAGGTGCACCAGCTTGCTTTCCGGCGCTTCCTCCACGAATAAAAGCGTCCATGAGTTTTCCGTTATGCGGATCATGCCGTTGAACAGCGCCGCAGCAAGGAACCAATACTCATTCTTGGCAAGCATCCACAAAAACGCCGGCACGCTCCAGCACAGAAAGTCAAACACAAGGGTACACAGCCTGCGCCCCATTTTATCGGTAAGAATGCCGCCAAGCAGCGACCATATCATCTGGGAGGCAAAAAACACGGTGGCCGTCAAACCGATCATCAGCGGCGTCATTCCAAGGGCCGGCATATAGACGGATACAAAGGGAGCAAACAGATTATAGGGGATGCCCCACAAGGGCTCGGTGATTAAACATGCCCGCTCGTTGCCTTTGGCATGAATCAGTGTATCGATCAGGGGATGGGCTGCGATCTTCTTTGTCAGCTTTGCCATATAAACCTCTTGAGCGCGTATTCCGCACCGTAAAAATGATAGCATTTGCGCCATATCGTGTCAAGGCGTATAAGGCCGCCGCCTTGACATGAAAATTATTGCATGATAACATATTAATTAATCGATTATCCGGAAAAGAGGAATCATAACCATGGCCAATATGAAACAAATCGCGCGCCTGGCGAATGTATCCACCGCTACGGTGTCCCACGTGCTCAGCGGAAAAAAGCCCGTGAAGGATGAGACACGGCGACGGGTGGAAGAAGCCATACGCCAGACGGATTATACGCTCAACACCATCGCCAAAAGCCTGCGCATGAACAAAACGCAGACCATAGGCGTATTGGCGGAGGATATACGCGGCCTGCCGGTGCCGGAAATCGTGACGGGTATCAGCGAATATCTGGAAATGCGGGGGTATCAGCTGCTTCTCAATAACCTGCGCCTGCTGGAAAAGCTGTACAACCAGTACGACCATATCGCCATGTGCCAGGATGAGGTCAACCGGGGCATGAAGGTGCTGCTGGACGCCCATGTAGATGGTATCATTTATGTGGCCATGCATGACAGGTCATTGGACGGCGTGCTGATGCCGGTGGACAAGCCTATTGTTTACGCTTATGCAAGGGCCGGGGAGAAAAGCGGCTTATATGTAACCTACGACAACAAGCTAAGCGCCGCAGCCATTACCCGGTGCCTGATCCAAAAAGGCCATAAGCGCATTGCCGTCATCGCCGGCCATCGGGATTCCGATCCCAGCCGCCAGCGTTTGGAAGGGTTTTTGGAAACCATGGAAGAGGCGGGCCTTACGGTTCCGCCTGAATATATCCGCTGGGGCGACTGGGAAAGCCCAACCGCCGCCACGCAAACGGAAGCTTTGCTATCCCTCAGATTTAAGCCAACCGCCATCTTTGCACTGAACGATCTCATGGCCGCCGGCTGTTACCAGGCCATTCGGCGCCGTGGGCTGGACATTCCTCAGGATGTATCCGTAGCCGGGTTTGACAACCGGGAAATCTCCGCCCACCTTCATCCGCCTCTCACCACAGTTTCTTTGCCCACACGCGAAATTGGTTACGAAAGCGCCAAGATGCTTCTGGATTTAATGGATGAGCCGAAAGCCGGCCATGAAAGCATGGTTCTTCCGTGCTCTTTGTGCCTGCGGGATTCTGTGGGTGCTCCCTGAACAAATCAAACAAATTCTGTTTCAAGGCCTGCGCTTTCGGGTATCCTTTGTTCAGAAACAAAAATACCACCCGGCGGGAAACCGGCGGGCAAACCGATAGAAGGCAGGGAAACATTCATGGAAAAGACATTTTGGGAAGCTTTGGAAGGCCGCCGCAGCGTATATGGCTTTGACAAGGAAAAACCCGTTGCGCAAGAAAAGATCGTAAAGATTGTGGAAAAAGCGCTGACGCTTGTCCCTTCGTCCTTTAATTGCCAAAGCACCCGTATGGTGGTGCTTTTCGGCGAGCACCACAAAAAGCTGTGGGATATCGTCATCGATGCGCTTCGCAAGGTGACGGATGACCAGCAGTTTGAAAAATCGAAGGAAAAGGTCCAGGAGAATTTCCAGTCAGGCTATGGCACAGTGCTGTTCTTTGAAGACCAGGCGGTCGTCAAGGGGCTGCAGGATCAATTCTCCCTGTATGCCGACAAATTCCCGGTATGGTCGGAGCATACCGCCGCCATGCACCAGCTCACCGTATGGGTAGCTCTTTCCGGGGAAGGGCTTGGCGCGTCGCTGCAGCATTACCATCCGCTGATCGACGACGCAGTGCGCAAGGAATGGAATATACCGGAATCCTGGAAGCTGACGGCACAGATGCCCTTTGGCAAGCCCCTTTCAGCGCCGGACGAGAAGGATCATATGGCAATTTCGGATAGGCTCAAGGTATTTTCCTGAAAAAAAGCCTGCGGTCTATCCCAATTGAAAGGAGGCGTCTATATGCTGAAGCCGGATGTCAAAAAGCTTCTGAATGAGCAAATCAACAAAGAATTTTACTCCGCCTACCTATACCTTTATATCGCCGGCTATTATGCCGCAAAGAACCTGAACGGCTTTGAAAACTGGTTTCTGGTGCAAGCCAGGGAAGAACAGGACCATGCCATGCTTATCCGCCAGTATCTGATCAATGAGGGTGAGGAGGCTGCGCTCACAGCCATTGATGCGCCCCGGGATGCATTTGATTCCTTCCGGGCGCCCCTTACAGTTGCGCTTAGGCATGAGCAGTTTGTGACCGAGAGCATCTATGCAATCTACGCACAAGCACAAATAGCAGGCGATTACCGTACCGTGAATTTCCTCAATTGGTTCGTAACTGAACAGGGTGAGGAAGAGAAAAACGCCGATGAACTGATCAAGCGCTATGACTTATTCGGCGCAGACTTAAAGGGGCTGTACATGCTCAACGCTGATTTGGCAGCCCGTGTATACGCACCGCCCTCCCTGGTTCTTTCATAAAATTGATGCAAAACGCCCGGCAGCCGCCGGGCGTTTTTTGTGAGTAAGCAGGTTCATTCTTCTGCAGACCATGTGGATAGCGCTTCTTCCACAGATCGCAATATTTCCTTCAAAGCGGTCTGCTTTTTACCGGGAAGCTGGTCCGCATGAATGCGCGATCTGTGGGTAAGACTTCCGGTAAGCAGTTCGTCCACACTTGCATCCAGCACGTTCGCCAAGGCGACCAGTGTCTCCAAACTGGCTTTCCGGGTTCCACGTTCGATATGGCCCAGAAAAGATAGAGAGATATTTGCTTTTTCCGCCAGTTGCTCCTGTGTCCAGCCGCGCAGGATGCGCTCCCTCCGGATGCGTGCCCCAAGCGAGGAATAATCCATTAACAAATGACCTCCCAAATTACAGAATTTTTTGAACATATCGGATTATGTTTCATTTGAACATAAAGCACTAATAAGATTCTACACCATAAGAAGCAGAATGTCCATTAAATTCCCAAAATGATAACTGCCGTCCAGGCGGCGGAAAGACTGCGGTAAGGTGCTGGGCATAAAATGTTTGCCGGGGGTGTACAAAGTGCTTATCACGTGATATAATATTTTATGTTAACCCAGCCAGGTATGCATCCGGGTCATTCCTCCTCGTTCAAAGCCCAAAACCGAATGCTTGGGATCCACGGGAGCGACGGCAAGGCACATAGGTTTGGGTAAATAATGAACTTTGGAGGGAACCCATCATGTATCAGGACAAAACCTTGACCTGCCGCGACTGCGGCGCCGAATTCGTATTCTCTGCTTCCGAACAGGCTTTCTTTGCCGAGAAGGGCTTTCAAAACGAGCCCAGCCGGTGCCATGCCTGCCGCGCCAACAGGCGCAACACTCAGGGTGGCGGAGCCCGTGGTGGCGAGCGTCAGATGTACGAAGTGATCTGCGATGGCTGCGGCCGCACCACCCAGGTGCCGTTCCAGCCCCGTGGAGACCGGCCCGTGTACTGCCGTGAGTGCTTCGACGCCCAGCGTCAGAGCCGCTACTAAGAGGATTCAAAAAGCGCCATCTTCGATGGCGCTTTTTTTATTTGTAGTTGAAAATTTGTAGTTGAAATCATGAACTGATCTTGCTCAAATCGATTCTCTCCATGGCCTTGAGTAATGGCAGACCAAGAATGTACACAGCGCCTGCCTGCCCTAAAGCCACATAGCCCATGGTGGCAAAAAGCTCAAAGCCGGCGACAACGTTAAGCATAATGCCAATAACCACCGCATTGACGATCACAGGAGGAAGTGCGGCAATATAGCGGTTTTTTCTCAGCCTGTAGGTCAGGATAGCGGCGGCAAGCGTAGCCAGGCTTCCGAAAATGATATCCGCCGCACCAAAGCCGCCCAGCAAATTCGCCAGCAAGCAGCCTACGAACAGACCGGGAATTGCCTGGGGCATCAATATGGGTAGCAGTGTCAGCGCCTCGGCCACCCGGAACTGCACGGGTCCATAGCTGATGGGAGCCAGAACATAGGTGAGTACGGCATAAACCGCTGCAATGGCGGCGCTGAGAGCCAGACCCTTGGGTGAGAAAAAGCTTTTGCGCACATTTGAGCCCCCGCTTTCATTTGAATGCTTTGAAGAATATACCACACTTGCCCCGGCATAGCAACAGATAAGCATGCGCAAAATACGTCTGCCGATAGACCATTTTCGGCAGGCAAATCCTGAACAATGCGGGGGAGGTATGCGTATTGGCTCATCAACACAACCGTAGTCAATGCATTCATTGCAATGTGGGAAGCTGCGAGTACAACAACACGCAAAATCTTTGCGATCTGGAATCCATCCAGGTTTCACCCAAGCCCGGATGCAGCTCGGGCAAGACGGATGAAAGCTTGTGCTCCAGCTACAGAAGCCGCGGTAAGTAAGGAAGCCTATGTGCAAAGTCTATCAAAAGCATAGCTTTTGATAGACTTTGCATCTTTTTTACAAGATTTCCTTGTATGCCCTACGCGCCGATCATCACTTCGCTTGACCGGTATCGGGCATACGGTCAGGAAATCGTGCAAGGAAAGCCTCCTCCACCTTGCTTTATCCGCCACTGGCGTCGCTGCTGTTCCGGAGCCCCGCACGTTCGGCAAAGCCGGTCGATACGATAACGAGAGGGCCATGGCCCCCTCGTTGCTCCCCTTTGTACACCGCTTTTCGGGTTGTGCAAAATATGCATTCCCATTAATAGAGGATTCCAAAGGGATGTATCCCTTTGGCAGGGTTCCCAGGGGCAGAGCCCCTGGGTCACGTGCTCTTGGTCAGCAGGTTTTCCAGATTGGATATTTTGATGGCCAGCAGCCCTGAAAAATCATCCAATCCCTCCTGGCGGCGGTCCATAGCCAGGCCCAGGAATTCCCGGCAGACATTGAGCATGTCGTTGACGGCCTCATGGAGGCGGTTCTGATCATCCTCCCAGCGCATGCGGGCCAGATCATAGGTAATCTGAAGCCGGTCCAGTTCCACGGTTTTGTCCCGGCCGCGGAATGCCAGTGCGCGCTGAAGCAGCGTGTTGAGCCCTTCCAGCATCTGCTGCACTGCCGGATCGCCAAGAGCCTGAGCCAGCTGCTGGGCACGGTTTAGCTGGGAAGCGGTACGTAAGGGCACATCCTGCTGCCGTGAGGAATCGGGATTTTCCGGAACGGCAACCCCTTCCCGGCGCAATTCTTCCGCTAATTCGGCAAGAAGGTGGGGACGGTTTTTCAGGATGGACCGATACTTGTTCTGGTAGCGCAGCATAAGGCCTCTGTCGCCGCCGGCCATGCGCATGACGCAAGCACGGACAGAAATGCCCTGGCCGCGGGCCATGAGCACCGTACGCAAAAGCTCCCGCACTTCTTCCTCGGTGAAGGTCTGAAAGGGTGCGGCCCTGTTTAGGCCGGTCTCAGGCCGCTGGCGCAACTGCGCGTAGTAGTAATTGCGGATGCTGTTGGGCTTACGGCCCAGGGAAGATGCCACTTGTTCAAACACGCTGCGCAAGGGCGTCCCTTGGCGGGACGCTTCCCGGACGGCGCTGAACAAGGTATCGGATTCCTCATCGCGCCAGCCGGTGCGGGAGCTCCTATGTAAAGCCTGTTCCATTCTCTCATCCCTCCATAACGGGTTAGTCAGTACATAGTATGCACACGCTACGGC
>JAEZJP010000268.1 GCA_023415715.1 Bacillota bacterium | reverse complement strand
CCATTTGTCCTCTTCGAAAGGCTACCTGCATATGGGGCAGGAAGCAGTGCAAATAGGTGCCAATACCTTTCAGTTTTTCACCCGCAACCCGCGGGGCGGCGCGGCCAAGGAGATCGACCCCAAAGATGTGGCAGCATTTCTTACGCTTGCCCATGAAAATAACTTCTGCAAAATACTGGCCCATGCACCCTACACACTCAACGCCAGCGCCGTAAGTGTGTCCACGCGGGAATTTGCCTTAAGCACCATGGCGGATGATCTGCGCCGTATGGAATATACCCCCGGCAGCATGTACAACTTCCATCCCGGCAGCCACGTGCAGCAGGGTGTGGAGGAAGGCATCCGCCTGATTGCGGAAATGCTAAATGAAATCCTATGGCCGGAGATGTCCACCCTTGTGCTGCTGGAAACCATGTCAGGCAAGGGCAGCGAGGTGGGCGGAACATTTGAGGAATTGCGGGAGATTATCGACCGGGTGAATTTGAAGGACAAGATGGGCGTGTGCCTGGATACCTGCCACGTAAATGACGCAGGGTACGACGTGGTAAACGACTTGGACGGTGTTCTGACAAGGTTTGACAAGGTGATCGGGCTCGACCGTTTGCAGGCCATACATATCAACGACACCAAGAATCCTTTTGGCAGCCATAAGGACAGGCACGAGAAGATCGGGGAAGGGTATCTGGGGCTGGAGGCGTTGACCAGGGTCATCAATCATCCGGCTTTGCACAATCTGCCCTTCTACCTGGAGACGCCCAACGAGGTGGAGGGCTATCAAAAGGAGATCGCGCTTTTGCGCAGCGTATACAAGGAATAGGCAGTGAGGAAGGCGCGCATGTTCAAACGCAAGGATTGGCTGATTATCGTAGTGGCGCTTTTGATGGCGCTGGGTTTGTTTGTGCTCACTAGAAGCGGCATCCGTTTGGGTGTACCTGGCGGGGACGACCCCATACGTATATTGACGGAAGTTTCGCAGCCCACGGCATTAGAGGCCCAGCCGGAAGCTTCCCAGGGGGATGTTTTGGCTTATCTTGTGCTGACAATGGGGGATACGCGCTACAAGCCGCTTCCGCTGAATAAAGAAACGACCTACCGCTTGCGTCAGCCGGATGGCAAAGAGAATGTATTCCATGTGACCCGGGATAGCGTGTATATGGAAAGCGCCAACTGCGACAACCAGAACTGCATCCATCAGGGAACTGTAACCCTTGATAACCGCGAAACGAGGGTTTTGGGAAACATGATCATCTGCCTGCCCAATAAAGTGGTTCTTGAGCTTATCACGCCTAAGGAAGCAGAGGAACAGGCAAAGTGAGAAGAAGAACGGAACGAATGGCCTTAATGGGTTTGCTGCTGGGCGTTATGCTCATTCTGGGATATATTGAGCATCTAGTCCCTTTGCCTGGCCGCGAAGCCGGGATCAGGCTGGGGCTTTCCAATGCGGTGCTGATTTTTGCCATTTACATGCTTGGGGTGAAGGAATCCTTTCTTCTAATGTTTGCAAAGGTTTTTTTGTCTGCGTTTCTGTTTAGCGGAATGCAGACCGTTATGTTCAGTTTGGCCGGGGGCTTGCTGAGCGTGATTGCCATGTCGCTTGTAAAACAAATCCGTGATATCAGCATCATTGGCGTTAGTGTGGCAGGGGCGTTTTTCTTCAATGTTGGGCAAGGTCTCATAGTTGTATGGTATGTTCCGATCCTTCTAAACTATATGCCTGTGGTATTTATATTGGGGATCGTGAGTGGCGTCTTAACGGGAATTGTTGCAAAACTGGTCATACAAACCATGAAAAAAACCGGCAGGCGGCAGGATTGCCCATAAAGCATTGATTACGGTAGGGTTCGCTGAATGAATGTCAGGAAACCCGCAAAAATCACGGCCCGGCAGTTCTGGAAACCGGGTCTTGATACGGTCCGGCCGATCATCACTGACTGAAAGGAGGCCGCCGCATGGCGTATCATGATTTGCAAAGCTTTCTAAAGCAATTGGAAGCATGCAAAGAATTGAAAAAGATAGAGATCCCGGTATCTACGGAGCTTGAAATGACAGAGATTGCAGACCGTGTCAGCAAGGCACATGGCCCGGCATTGTTATTTGCGCATGCTAAAGGGTTTGCTTTTCCTGTGGTAATGAATGCCATGGGCAGCGAAAAGCGCATGGGCATGGCACTTGGAGTAAGCAGCCTTAATGATATCGGTGCGGAAATTTCGGAATACCTGAATTTTGAACAATATCTTTCCATCCGCGGCTTGATAAAAAGCATGCCTCGCATGATGCGGTTGCTTCATGTGTTTCCACGCAGGTCAAGGCGAAGGGGAGCCTGCCAGCAAGTGATTGAACGTGAGCCGGATTTATCCACTCTGCCTGTATTGAAATGTTGGCCGAAGGACGCCGGCCGTTTTTTTACGCTTCCTCTTGTTTTTACAAAGGAGGCGGGCAGCCGCCGTCAGAATATCGGCATGTACCGCATGCAGATTCTTGATAAGACCAGTACGGCGATGCACTGGCATAAGCATAAGGACGGTTCGGAAATATTTCAGGCTTATGCAAGGTCCGGCCGCAGGATGCCGCTGGCCGTTGCATTGGGGTGTGATCCTGCCATAACATATGCGGCAACCAGCCCGCTGCCAAAAATGATAGACGAAATCATGTTTGCGGGCTGGCTTAGAAAAGCCCGTGTGAAAATGGTAAAGTGCATTACCAATGATATTTATGTGCCGGCCGACGCGGAATTTGTGCTGGAGGGTTATATCGATCCGAAGGAAGAGCTTGTCAGGGAGGGCCCCTTCGGCGACCATACAGGTTATTACTCTCTTGCGGACGATTATCCGCGCTTTCATGTAACTTGTCTTACACATAAAAAGGAACCGGTTTATCCTGCTACCGTTGTAGGAAAGCCGCCCATGGAAGACTGCTATATGGCAAAGGCGACGGAACGTATTTTTTTGCCTTTCCTGCGATTGCAGATTCCCGAATTGGTCGATTTGAACCTTCCTCTTGAGGGGGTGTTCCATAACTGCGTTATTGTTTCCGCACGGATCCATTACCCCGGCGCGGCGCAAAAGGTGATGAATGCGATATGGGGCATGGGGCAGATGATGTACACCAAAATGATCGTTGTGGTGAATGAGTCTGTTGATGTGCAGAATCTTTCGGCTGTGCGGGATGCGGTTCTTAAAAACGTAAGGGGCAGGGAATGCCTTTTCTTTTGCAGCGGACCATTGGACGCACTCGATCATTCCTCCGGAAAAGCCCTGTATGGCTGCCGTCTGGGCGTTGATGCTACAGAAGGGGAGACACCTGCTGAAGAAGGCATCAACAATGCCTTTACCGTTGTTCAGATTGACAAGAAGCTTGATTTTCAAGGAAGACATGCGCTGGAAGGTTATCTTAAATCGCATCGCGAAAAATTTGTGATCTGTGTAGATGTAAGCGTAGATCCTAATGATTTGCCTACGGTGATGTGGAAGGTGTTCAATAATATTGACGCCGCCAGAGATTTGGTGATCATTGGGCAGAAAATTGGCATCGACGCCACGAGAAAGTTTCAAGGAGAGGGACTTACACGCGACTGGCCGGATGATATTGTGATGACGGATGAGATCAAGCAGGCTGTCAGCGAAAGATGGAAAGAATATGGTCTGGACGAAAATTAAGAAAATACGAGAGAAGATAAGCGCTTATGGAAAGCTGGTGATGTTTTCTCATACCATTTTTTCGCTAAGTTTTGCGCTTATTTCAATGGTTATTGCTGCCAAAGGGCTGCCTGACCTTTCCACGCTTCTGTGGATTGTCGTCTGTTTTATGGGTGCACGCACCGGGGCCAATGCCATTAACCGCGTAATTGATGCAAAGATTGATGCGAAGAATCCGCGTACGGCAAACAGGCAGATTCCAAAGGGCGAAATGAAAGCCAAAGAGGTGCTTGCCTTTTCGGGAATCTGTTTCCTGGTTATGCTCTTTGGGGCGTATAAGCTAAATTGGCTGTGTCTTGTGCTTTCGCCGGTGGCGCTGTTCCTGCTGATCATGTATTCCTACTGTAAACGCTTTACCAGCTTATGCCATCTTGTGCTGGGGGTTACCTGTGCCTGCGCGCCTGTCGGCGCATGGCTCGCGGTTACCGGTCAATTTGCTTTTCTGCCGCTTTTGATAGGCGCAGCCAATACCCTCTGGGTCGCTGGGTTTGACATTATCTACGGCTGCCAGGATTACGACTTTGACAGGCAGAACGGGATTCATTCGATTCCGGTTCAATTTGGCGTGAAAGGCGCACTGCTGATTGCCTGTCTATTTCATATCGTTACGCTGCTCTGCCTGATTGTCATCGGCATTTTGGTTCCGCAATTCGGGGTGATTTATTTTATCGGCGTTATCATCATTGCGGCTCTGTTTGCGGTGGAATACCGCCTGGTATCGCCAACGAACCTTAAGAATGTAAATATTGCGTCCTACAGTGTGAATCAGCTTGTCAGTTTGTCGTTATTGGTATTCGGGCTGCTTGATGCTTTTATTTAAACAAGAGGAAGGTGCCACTTTATAGCAGAAAGGTATGGTTATAAAATGAAGAAAATCATACTGGGATTGAGCGGCGCAAGCGGAAGCATTTATTTTCTGCGCCTTGCCCAAAGGTTGTCGCAGCAGGATATACAGCTGCATTTGATCGCCTCCACGCAAGGGGAAAAAGTGCTGCAATATGAAACCGGTATCACACTGGAAAACCAGGTAAAGCTATGGAGCAAAAACGGTGCCAAGATCATACTGGAAGACAACAGCAACCTGTTTTCCGCAGCCGCAAGCGGTTCCAGCCGGTTTGATGCGATGGTGATTGTTCCCTGCTCCATGTCTACACTGGCAATGCTTGCGCATGGGATTACCGAAACACTGCTGACCCGTGCAGCCGACGTCATGATAAAGGATCGGCGAAGGTTGGTGCTGGTACCAAGGGAGACGCCGCTGTCTGCAATTCACTTGAAAAATATGACGGAGCTTTCGCTGCTTGGGGTAACCATTCTCCCCGCCATGCCCGGTTTTTACAATAAGCCGGAAACAATGGACGACCTGATCGATTTTGTTGTAGGCAAGACACTTGACTGCTTGGAGATTGAAAACAACTGCTACAAAAGGTGGGAGGGCGAAGATGAAGAATAAGCTTGCACTGGCTATTGTGCTGGTAATCCTGCTGCTTATGACTGCCGGATGCTCAAATCAAGAAGGGGCTGTGTCATCCAGTACGGATAGGCCGGTCATTCGGATCGGAATGATGTCTTCTTCCGATGTCATTCCATTTGTCCTTATTAATGAAAACAAGATTTCTGATAAATACAATTTTCAGCTTGATTTGCAGGTCTTCACATCTGCCAAGGACCGGGATGCTGCGCTTCAGGCAGGCGAGCTGGACGGCGTGCTCACGGACTACATCGGCGTGTGCATGTACAATAACGCTGGCTTGGACGTGAAAATCACCGGCATTACGGACGGTGATTACATTTTGCTGGCGGGTAAAAACAGCGGCATCAGCGATATCAGCCAGATAAAAGGAAAGAACATCGCAATTTCGGAAAAGACATTGATTGAATATACCCTGGATCAAATTTTACAGGAGAACGGCTTGAAAGATACCGATGTTATAAAGGAGATCGTTCCCCGCATTCCGGACCGTTTGGAACTGCTTCGAAACGATAAGATCGATCTTGGGCTGATGCCGGAGCCGTTTGCAACCCTTGCCTTGAACGATGGAGCGATTCAGCTGGGCACCGCAAATGAATATGGTCTTTACCCGGCCGTTTCCGCATTCTCGAAAAAAGCGCTGGACAGCAAGAATAAGGCAGTACGGAATCTTTACAAGGCGTATAACGAAGCTGTTGATTATATGAATCAAACAGATATCCGCAAGTATGAAGAAACGGTCATCAATGCTGTAGGCTATCCCAAGGAAATGGTGGGGAAGATCACCATCAAACCATTCCGCAAAAGCGTTCTTCCGCCCAGGGAAGACGTTGAGGCAGCGGTGCTTTGGGCCAGCGAAAAAGGCCTGTGCAATAAGGCGCTTACCTATGAGCAAATGACCTATGACGTATATAGCAAATCCAACTAATCCGGTGAAGATGATGCTGAAAATAAACGATATTTCCGTAAGCTACCGGATAAAGGGAAAGAAGCTGCCAGTCCTTAAGCATTTTTCCTTGCAGCTTGAAAAGGGGGAGGTTCTGACGGTCCTCGGCCTCTCCGGCAGCGGCAAGTCGACGCTGATCCAGGTGCTTGCCGGTATGCTTACGGTCGACAGTGGCACGGTGGTGGTTAAAGCCTGCGGCGCCCAAACCCCGCTGGATCCAAAAACGCACAAAATTGCGGTGATACCACAGAATTGCGGTTTACTGCCATGGAAAACAGTTTTTAAGAACTGCCTGCTTCCCTTACAATTGCACAACCAGAAAATAGACGGCGAGACGCTTGCCGAACTTCAGGAAACCAGCCGCTCATTGAAGGTGGACTCCTTATTGGACCGGTATCCCCGGGAACTCAGCGGCGGCCAGGTACAGCGGGCCGCGCTTGCCCGCGCGTTTTTGCAAAACCCCGACCTTCTTTTAATGGACGAGCCTTTTTCTTCGCTGGACGCGATTACCCGTTCCGACGCCTGGGAGCTCTTTTTGAAAATTTGGGCGCAAAAGCGTCCGACAACCATATTGGTTACCCACAACATAGAGGAGGCGTTGTACCTGGGCAAGAAAATTGCGGTGCTTGATAAAGAAAAGGGGCAGTTGCTTAAGCAGGTGGACAATCCGTATTTTGGACAGACGGAGACGGACCATGAGGATTTCCTGAAAATGAAGCGCTGGCTGCAAGGATTGCTGAAGCCTGCTGATATTGGAGAAATATCATGAAAAAGCTGCTGAAACGGATGGGCTTTTTTTTAGAAGGATTCCTGCTTATCCATCTTATCTGGTATATCGGATATCTGACAGTGCACACAACCGTAATCCCTAATCCAGTAACGGTATATCAGAATTTCGGTACGGTATTTGCAAATGATATTCTCAAACACATCCTGTACAGCCTGAGCAGAATCGGTCAGGGTCTGGGCCTGTCACTCATAGTCGGCATTCCGATTGGAATTCTCATGGCGTATTCCAATAGCGCCGATACAATCCTGTATCCGCTCGTCTATTTCAGCTATCCGATCCCCAAAACTGCGTTGCTTCCAATTGCTATGCTTCTATGGGGCATGCGGGACGGCTCTAAAGTCGCCATCATCTTTTTGATTATTGTATTTCAAGTGATTGTCGCGGTTCGGGACAGCGTACGGAATATCGATCCCTCGCTGTATCTGGTAACCGTCAGCGCCGGAGCTTCCAAGAGGCAAATCATTTGGCATATTACGCTGCCTGCGATTTTACCGGAGCTGCTGACCAGCCTGCGTATTTCCATTGGAACGGCTGTATCCGTTCTGTTCTTTGTAGAAGCTTACGGGACAAGGTACGGGATGGGGTATTATATTGTTGACGCTTGGTCAAGAATTGACTATATTGGTATGTACAGCGGTATTATCGTAATTTCAGTTGCCGGCTTTGCCCTGTTTGAGGCAGTGGACTTTCTTTCCGCAAAGCTTTGCGCCTGGCGATGATCCTCTTTGTTGAGTTTTCCCTACATTAGAAAAAGGGGTTTGTATGGATAAAAACAGCAGTATATTCAAGCGGTGGATCAAATTTGTGGAACTCAGTACAAAACTGGTGAGCCTGACACCTTTCTTCATCGGTACGGCCTACAGCCTGTATGTGAATGGCACGGTCAATTTGCCCTTTACAGCCACACTGTTCGTAGCAGTGTTTTTCTGGTCGCTGACTGTCACAATGATCAATAATTTCATTGATAAAAGAAGGGAAGGCGGCGTACCGCACTTTGGCACGGGTGTTTCTTTGGCGCTTATCGTAGGTACGGGAGGCGCTTCCATGCTCCTTGGGCTGTATTTGACATGGATCTGCGGTCTTCCTGTACTGATTGCAGGGGCCATTTGTTTCGGTGTGGGTATCTTGTACTCGTTCGGGCCGATCTCTATATCCCGGACACCGTATGGTGAAATCGCTTCAGGGCTGACGGAAGGTTTCTTGGTCATATTCCTTGCGGTATTCGTGAACACGAATATGGGTACGATGCAATACGCAGACGTGCGCTTTGAGGGTAATGCATTGCTGGCATCGCTGAATTGGGTTAACATGCTGCGCTTGCTTTTGCTGGCGCTGCCGAATATGTGCTGCACATCAAACATCATGCTGGCCAACAACATCTGCGATGTGGAGCGGGACGCAAAGAATAGGCGCTATACGCTGCCTTATTATATCGGCCGAAACAATGCTTTGAAGCTCTTCCTTATTCTATATACCACCGCATATCTTGCAATTCTGCTTGCGGTGGCCGTTGGCGTACTCCACCCGGTTTCCTTGGCGGCGCTTCTTTCAGCCTCGCTCGTTTTTAAAAACGTTAAAAAGTTTGCTGCCAACCCGGTCAAATCCGAAACATTTATCCTGTCTGTAAAGAATTATTCGCTTCTTTTGTATGGATATTTTCTCACGATACTATTAGGGTGGGCGCTGAATGTGCTTCTTCCGTAATCATACTTTGATCATAGCATACGTTTAGTGCATCAAAGCAAAAGCGCCGGTTCCATAATTTGCGGAACCGGCGCTTTGAATTGAATGAAAGGGAACTTATTTTGCAGTTGCGGCGGCGGCGGCGATCACTTTCTGGAAATCAGTGATACCTACGGTTGCGCCAGAAAGAACGTCTGCACTTGTTGCGTGACCTTTTTCATCTACAGCAATAGCACTGACTTCTTCAGCGGTCTTGCCCTTTACATAATTGGCAAAGAAGTTGGCCTCTTCATACCATTCCTTGCCGATGCCGGACTTGGCTTTCATGCCATAGGCTTCCTTCAACTGCTGCTTATCCTGCTGCGGAGCGGTCAGATCGGTTGTGATTTTGCCCGTCGCATCGAATTGCACAGAGAACTGAGAGGCGTTGAGTACGGAACTGGTGATTTTGCCATCGGCGCCAAAGGTCGTTGCGGTATAGTATGCATACGCAAAGCCGGTACCGTTGGCTTCCGCAGTTGCGTCCTTGGAGCGGCCGGCCAGATCCACAGATGAGGCAATGCCCAGTGTATCGGTCGCCGTCGCGCCAAGATCCTGCGCGTTTTCACAGGCCTTCACAACGAGTTCCATGAATTCTTTCACGCCGATGGTGGCGCCTGCACGAACATCCTCGCCGGTCGCGCTGCCTTCTGCATCCACAGGGATGGCGGCAACTTCCTCGGCAGTTTTGCCTACGCAGTAAGCGGCGAAAGCAGCAGCCTGTTCATACCATTCCTTGCCAATGCTGGAGGCCTTTTTCATGCCATAAGCATCGCCGATTTCGTTCTTGGTTTTTACGGGGGCAGTCAGGTCGCTGGTGATCTTGCCAGTAGCATCGAAATTTACTTTTGCCTGATAGCTGTCAATGACGCACTTTACAATCTTGCCATCCGCGCCGAGCATGACGCCAGCATATGTAGCATCCACCTGTGCGAGGCCGGCAGCGTCCGCTGTCGCATCTTTGGAGAAATTGAAACCCGGGATAATCGCCAAACCGGTTTTTACGCCAACGTTTTCAGATAAACCAACGGTTGCACAGCCACTCAGCAGGATCAGGGTCACAACCAGCAGCAGGGGGGCAATACGTTTCCTCATGCCAATACCTCTTTTCGTTCATTTCATGATTGAGAACTAATTAAAATAAATTCTCCAACGATTCTTCGATTCCTGCATAATCCACTTGCATATACAGTATTTTTGTGACTATACCCTTTCTCGAATTTGATAAACGGAAGAGCAAAACAAAAATACAGCGTATCTTCAACTCCTTTCTCTGCAGTGAACCTCCAGCACCAAGGCTTGGCAATCAGCAGGAATATACGCAGACCAGCAGAGTCAAAAACCTGCGGCTGCGCCGGATATCGTGAGTAATGGGTCATGCAAGTTCAATATCAGGCATATTGCCATTGCCGACATCATCCGTCCGGCATCATTCGCCGGCTCTTTCACGATGTATTGCAAGGAATAGAGAAGCTTGGAGCATTATTTAGTCTCACATTTTGCT
>JAEZJP010000254.1 GCA_023415715.1 Bacillota bacterium | reverse complement strand
GCGCAGCAGTGTGAGGTAATCATAGTATTCGCTCTTGAAGGCGCGGATCTTGGCGCTGCCATCCTTGTCGGGCATGCCGTGATGCCAGGAGGAAATGCTGTAAGCCGTGGACAGGAAGTCGTTGGCAAGATGCCATACGCCGGAGTCCATGCTGTTCTGCTGGGCGCCAAAGCTTACGCCGTAGGTGTCGGCCTGGCCGTTGCCGTCGGGATCATTGAAAGTGAAAGCCTTACAGACATCCACAAACTCTTCCACCGTGGTGGGCACCTGCTTGCCTACGGCATCCAGCCACTTTTTATTAATGAGGAATCCCCACTTGTCATACGAGTTGGGGCGCGGTATGCCATAGATTCGGCCATCCTCCAGCACCTTGGTATCGCCGTACTGCTCGGGGGAAATGTTGCTCACAAGGTTCGGATAATCCTTGATCATGTCCGTCACATCCGCCAGCAAGCCCTCGCCGGCCCACTGCTTGGCGGAAATGTCCGCGCCGAAGATGAAGAAATCAGGCATGTCGTCGGTGGCTACCAGCACCTTCACCCGGTCACCGAAGCTGTTGAGCGGGGGCGCTTCCACCAGAAGTCGGATACCCAGCTTGTCTTCGATGTACTGGAAGATGGGATTGCCGTCCAGTTGGATTTCGGGGTTGACCTGCAGAACAACGGAAATCTCCACGACTTCCTTCTTTTCCGCCAGTGCTGCGCTGCAAACCGCAGTCAACACCAGCACGGATGCAAGAACCAGGCCCAGTATCCGTTTGAACATGGAAAACCCTCCTTTTCTATTTCTCCATACACATCTGTATGGTAGAATACGCTTTATTCCTTGACAGATCCCAACGAAATCCCCTTGACAAAATACTTTTGCATAAAGGGATATACGATCAGTATGGGTATGATTGTGATCACGATGGCTGCCATCTTGAGTGTGAAAGTGTGGGAGCGGTTCTGGGATGTAAGCATCTGCGTAACAGGCGATACGGCGGAGGTATCTTCTACCACCAGTTCCCTAAGCACCAGCGTCAGCGGCCAAAGCTTGCGGTCGGTAACGTAGAGCATAGCGGTAAAATAACTGTTCCAGTAGCCCACCGCACAAAACACCACCATGGTGGCCACCGCGGGCTTCAATAGCGGAAAGACAACAGAGCCCAGGATGCACAGGTCGTTTGCTCCGTCAATCTTGGCAGCTTCCTCCAATGATTCGGGTACGGTTACCTTGATGAAGTTTTTCATTAAGATCAGGTTGAAGGCGCTGATGCAGCCGGGCAGGATCAAAGCCCAAATTTTGTTGTTAAGGCCAAGGGTGCGGATCAGAACATAGTTTGGGATCATGCCGCCGTTAAAGAACATGGTGAACAGAATCATGCCCATCACCAGCCTGTGCCCCTTCAAATTCGGTTTTGAAAGGGGGTATGCGGAAATCACCAGCAAAAAGACGCTAAGCAATGTACCGGCAATGGTTATGATCAATGTTACTTTATAACCTGATTGGATCAGGCTGTAATCCATGATCTGCTTGTAAGCCATCAAATCGAAATGACTTGGAATAATTTTCATAGGGTTTTCAATGTACTCCTTGTAGGGCATAAAGGATACGAAAACCACGTACACGAAGGGCATAAGGCACAGGAAGGCGAACAGGGCAATGCCCAGGATCGAAATGGATTCCACCACCCAATCGCCTTTCCCCCGCACCAGCCCGCTGCGCTTTGCCATGAAAACCCTCCTTGCCGCAAAGTCGGCCGGCAAACTAAAAGATTCCATCCTCCCCCATGGCTTTGGCCCCGGCATTAGCCAATACCAGAAGCACAAAACCTACCGTGGAAGAAAACAGCCCCACCGACGTGGCGAAGGAAAACCGGCCGTTGACCATGCCCATTTTATAGGTGTAGGTTTCAAACACTTCCGCCACTGCCAGGTTGCTGTTGTTCTGCAGCACATAAATCTGCTCGAACCCGTTGCTCATCAGGCTGCCGATGGACAAAAGAACCAGGATCAGTATGGTGGAGCGGATGCCGGGCAGCGTAATATGCCAGATCCTTTGGAGCTTGCCTGCCCCATCAATGGTAGCTGCCTCGTACAAATCCGGGCTGATGGCTGTGATAGCCGCCAGATAAATGATGGTATCCCATCCAGCCTGCTTCCACACATGGGACAAGAGTGCGATCCCCCGAAAATACTTGTCGCTGCCCAGGAAGAATACAGGCTCCAGCCCAAGTGCCTTCAGCCAGATGTTCACAATACCCCAGGAAGGCGACAGCAGGTTCACCAGAATGCCGCCGATAACCACCCAGGAAATAAAGTACGGCAGGTAGATGGTGGTTTGGGCCAGCCGCTTGATACGCAGCAGCGGGATCTCGTTGAGCATCAGCGACAGAAGAATAGGAATAGGAAAGCAGAACAGCAGGCGCATGAGGCTTAAGAGCAGGGAGTTGGCAAGGACCCTGTAAAAATCCTTCAAGCCGAACAGATAGATGAAATTTGTAAGCCCGCTCCAGGGGCTTCCCAAAATACCCTTGGAAAACTTAAAATCCTTGAAAGCAATCACCAATCCGTACATGGGCAGGTAATGAAAGATAATGAAGTACGTAACACATGGAATCAGCAGCAAATACAGATACCGGTGGGCCAGAAAGTATTTTGTACCCCGTGCGAGGCGGCTTTTGGAATGTAATGCAAGCATGGCCATCCCACCTTGTTCTGTTATGTCTCACTTCTCACTGCATTCATTGTAATTCAGGATTGGCTTGTCGTAAATCAACAAACCAGCTTTGAATTCTTGTGCATTCCGCCTCCAATGATTCAATCATTGGAATTCGAAGTTGCTTTTTAGAACCATGGGCCGTTCCAAGCCAATTTCTCAATTCTCCAATTTGAAAAGTATGCTTTTTGTAATTGCATTGGCCGGAATATGAATTTTTAAAGTTACCATACATACGTATCAGATAGAATCAAACAGCGGCACGAAACAGGATAACTGTCCCATGCCGCTTTTGTAAAAGATGTATGATGTTCAGCTGCGCTTTTGCCTGACCACGATCTTCGTATATGCATTGAGCTTGCTTTCGATTGTTACTTCCCCCTGCCCGTTGGTTAAGGCACGAACGCGGCTGATTACGTTCTTCAGGCCATATCCGCTTTTGGATACTCCCCCATCCCCACGCAGAATCGCCTGTATCGTTTCCTCCGTCATGCCGTTGCCGTCATCCTCCACCGTCAGATAATAATCCGTATCGTCAAAATAGGTGTAAATGGTTACGTTCAGCGGTGCTCCGTTTTCCCTGCGCCCGTGGTAGATGGCGTTTTCGACCAGCGGCTGCAGCACAAGTTTCACGGTACGCTGGGTGAATAGTTCCTCCTCAATGTCCATATGAACATTCAGTTCATCGCCATAGCGCAGCTTTTGCAAATAGATATAGGCGCTTAGCTGCCCCGCCTCATCTGCAAGGGTGGCTTGGTTCTCATCCAGCGACAGACCATAGCGCAGGAACAGTGCCAGCTTTTCCACCGCCTCCGCCAGCGCTTTCTTATCATCCTGCCTGGACAGCCACTTGATGGAGGAAAGGGCATTGAACAGAAAATGAGAATTGATCTGCGCCCTTAGAGCCGATATTTCAGCCACACGCTTCAGCTCATTGATATCGTTGATCTCAGTAATGAGCTGGCGTATTTTCTGGCGCGTGTCCTCCACTTCATCCGACAGGATTTTGAACTCATCCTTCCCGTCCATCTGAAGGTTTTGTTCCAGATCGCCGTTGCTGATGAAGGCAATCTTCTCCTGCAATTGGCCCAAACGGCGGTTCATGCGTGTGGAAATGGAGCGTACAAACAACAGCACCGCTGCCATCACCGCAAGAATCACCGGAAAAAGCTGTCCGTACATTTTCCAAAAGCCTTGCTCCAGGTATCCGGTGCTGGTGCGTATGGCCACCGTCCAGTTAAGCGGCAGGCTCATCTCCGCAAATTCCAGCGCATTTTCTCCTTTTGCCTGTAACGGCACCTGCATGCCAAGCTGGGGCGCCCACTTGTTTAGGTACAGAAGACGGCGGAATTCCTCACGTTCGGAGTCGGACAGGAGCAGGCCGCCGTTCAAAAGAAGAATGCGGTTGCCCGTCCTTTCCTCGTTGAAAAAGCCGTACAACTCGGTTTCGTATATGCAAAGCTCCAGAAAGTAGGTATGGTCCCGGTTGGTTTGATAGGCTTTCTTGAACAGGGAGAAGACCTTTTCGTTACGGCTGTTCAAATAGGTCCCTGTCCACAATTCATTGTTTTGATAGGCGCGTTTCCCCGGAACAAACTCAGAGAAAATCAGGTGCCCGGCATTTTTCAAAACGTCGTCTTCGCGGAAGACGCCGTCCATATATACGCGCACGCTGCGTACCTTGCCGGCGTTGAGATTGATAAATTCAGCAGACTTTCGCTCCACCAAAGATTCCACCTGTAGCCTGTCGCCCCGTTCCATGGCCGTGATCAGTTCATGATCCGAAAGCAAAAGCTCCAGGTATGAGCTGTAGTTATCCATTTTGTTTTCCAGGTTGATTGCAATCTGCCGTGCCTGGGTTCGCACGGTAAGCTCCGCCTGGTCCCGGTAGCTGGTCTTTAAAATGAACTGCAAAAGCTGCATGATCGTAAGCACCAGGAAAGCGATAACGATCACAAAATAAATGGAAATTTGTGTTTTGAATTTTAAATTATGAAGGATGCTCATAACTTTACCGTTGTGGAAAGCTTTTGTCTGTATTCGCTGGGCGTAATGCCCCGCTCTTTTTTGAAAATGGTATGGAAATAGGTAATATTCTCGTACCCGCACATCATGGCGATATCACCGATCTGCATCAGCGGATTTAACAAAAGCTCCTCAGCCTTTTGGAGCCGCACCTGTGTCAGGTACCGGCCTATGCTCATTTTACGCATGGTCTTGAAGGTGGTCCCTATATAGTTGGGTGTGAAATGGATCATTCTTGCAATGGACTCAATCGTTAGGGACATATTGTACTTTTCGTGGATGATGGCCTCGATCTCTTCCACAATTTGCTGGCGGCTCTTTTTCTTATCAGTTCCTTCCACAACCGTTTGCGGCGCGGGCCATGCGCTGTCCCTCAAAATCCGGTCATACAGTTGGGCCGGTCCTACCGGCTGGTCGTTTTCATAGGCGGATTCAATCTGAACGTCGTCACAGCCTCTTTCCGCAAACAATTGCTTAAGCAGCCGCTTGAAGCCTTCAACCGCCTGTTCCTCTGCCGGACCTGAAAACAAAACAATGGTAATCAGTACCCCGGCACTTAAACATACATTGATGCAGCGGCCACACATTTGCGCACACTTGCGGTTAAAAACATCCAAAGCCGAATCAATTAGCCGTGATTTTTTGATATCGTAAAAGCTCAATAAAAGACAAAGGTGGACAACGGGAGTGCACAGCCATTCCAGTTCCAGGTTTGCGGCATCCTCCAAATTGACGGGCATACCGGTTAAAAGCCTGTTTACCAGTGCCTGCCGGGCCAGGTTCATGCTGATCCTGTAGTTGTTTTGGATGCGGTTGTACAGCTTCTGCTCCAGTGCCTTCTGCGTCACCTCGTCTGCCGCACGCTTCACGGTCTGCAAAAGTTCCGCTTCATTGATGGGCTTGGTAATATAAGCGAACACATTCAAATTGACAGCCTGTTTGGCATACTCAAAATCATCGTAGGAGCTGACAAACAGTATCTTGATCTCCGGCGCAAAGCTGCGGATGCGCCGCGACATTTCAATGCCGTCCATCACAGGCATTTTCACATCCGCCAGCACGATATCCGGCTGCAATTCCATCACTTTCGCCAGCCCCTGGGAACCGTTGGCGGCCTCGCCCACGATTTGAACGCCGATTAGGTTCCAATCGATGCAATCTTTGAGCGATGTCCGCTCAAAGCTTTCGTCTTCCACCAATACCATGGTCGCCACCGAAATCCCCCCATTCAGGAAGAGCATATGAAATTTACGATATATTGAATAAGTGGTTTGATTATAACATCCGGTTACATGAATGTAAATATAACAAAGGCTGCAGGCCCGGGCGGGTTTGCAGCCTATTTATGGAAATGTAGTTTTATTTCAGCTTGATTTTAGTTTTTTGGCATCTCGCTCATCAATTCTGCCGGAGAGAACGGGAATGTAAGCAGCCCTGCAGCGCCGCTGGCGATTGTGGAAGGCTGTACGAAGAAAACGATGTTTCCCTGCTCATCCAGATAGAAATCGCTTTCCGGATAAAATTCTGAAAACAGGTTTTCTTCCGTTAATTCCTCAAAATACTCCACAGTTCCTGATTGCATCTGCTCCACAATGATATCCCATACAAGCCGGTATACCGTGTCGACGAGGTTCGTCGCATCCACCTCGTCCTCATCCGAAAAGCCCAGCACGGTCGGTAGCGTGACAAGGCCGCCCGCATTGTCTCCCGTCCGCGCGAACACATTGGCCTGGATGGTCTGCGATTCAGCCACGCCCATGAATTCCTCCTGGGAAAGAACAACAGAGAAAAAATCATCCGTATTGGCGCTCACCTGATAACTTAAATGCAAATAAGCGGAAACATCCGCATCCATGGCTTCCTTAGCCTGATCGTACAGTACGGGAGCTGTTTCCTTTAGAAGATCCTCCGCCATTTCCTGGTAGTAGGTGTTGATGTTCTTATCCGTTTCCGTTTCAGCCACGATCTGCGGATAGGTATAGGTAAGCAGGAACTTGGCATTATCTACCGTGCTTCCTTCCGGATATGATGCTTCCCCAGTCAGGGATTGGGCCAGTGTCAGCGGCTGAGCTAACGCTGGCAGAGCAAATAAACCAACCACCAGGATCAAAACGAGAACAAAACTGATTCCTTTTTTCATGGGATTCCTCCTTGGGCGCATGGCCCAGCGAAGCTGCAGGATATTCCATATGTAGATAAGCCTCTCCCTCAACAAACGCATCAAGCGTTCAAAAGCATCCCTTGTCAGGGCGCTGGGCTGTACTCCGAAGCACGGATAGCCGCAATATTCCCCTCGCCTACCGCCTTGGCAATCTGCAGCGGCTGGCCCGTACAGTCGCCGGCGGCAAAGATGCCCGGCAGATTGGTTTCCATAAAGCGGTTGACTGGAATAAAGGCGCCTTCTGTTTTCAGTCCAGGAAGCAGCTGATCAATTGCCACCGCAGGGCGGAAAACAAACACGCCCGCGGCGCCGTGCATTCCCCTATCGGTAACGACCGCAAGGCCGCCTTCCGCCTCCTTAATTTCCAAAGGCTTTTCATCAAAACATTTCACGCGCTCATCCAGACCCCCGGTGTCGTGTTTTTTGAGCGGGAAATAAACAAGCTCCTCCGCAAGACCGGCCAGGAAGTTGGCCTCATGCAGGCCCTGTTCGCCGCTGGATAAAACCGCCACCTTCTTGCCCTTATAGAACATGCCATCACATGTTCCGCAATAGCTAACACCCCGGCCCAGGTATTCCGCTTCCCCGGGGAGCGGCTTGGGCCGGGCGGTGCCCATGGCCAGTATCACCGTTCTGGCTTCAATTACCTCGTTTTCCGCCAGCAGCATAAAACTGTGCCCATTTTCCATAATCTGCCGCACCACGGCCCTTTGAAGTGTAGCGCCCATATCCTTTGCCTGACGTTCAAACGCGTCCAGCATCCCTTTTCCGCTTATGCCCGGCAGGCCGGGGTAGTTTTCCACCTTGTCCGCCTTATATAACCAGGTGCTATCTTCTATCGGGGAGAACACACATACCTCCTGGTTGCGCATCCTGGCCGTAATGGCCGCGGACCATCCTGCAGGTCCGCCGCCCACAATGGCAATGTCCAGCAAAGCCGTTTCCTCCTTTGAGTTTCTACTGATCAAAATAACAGCATCCGCCATGCTTGTCAATCCCATTTTGAGGCGGATCAAAACATGGCGGACAATTGTCCGTCATGCACTGCTTTCTATTCTTACCGCTATTCTGCTTTAATTTGCATTTTTCTTACATGGCAAAGGCTGTTTCGTGTATAATGGAGACAAATCCATTTGACATGCGTGCTCTGCGCAAAGGAGTATACGGTGAACACGATTGCCATTACGTCAAAAAGCCAGCCCATCTCCATAGAAGAAATCTCCGGATGCCTTGACCGGATGCTTGCACAATATCCTGCACTCCAAAAAGTACTTATCATACCTCCGGATATCACCCGCTTCTATTCCATAGCTGGGCTGATTACGCAAAAATTCTACCATAAGCTGTGCGCTCATGCGCAGGTGGATATCCTGCCCGCCACCGGTACCCACGTTACCATGACGGATGAGGAAATCAGGCGTATGTTCGGCGATATCCCGCTTGAACGTTTTTTGACCCATAACTGGCGCACCGACACGGTAATGCTGGGTACAGTTCCAAGTGAGTTTGTACATAGCGTTTCGGGAGGCCTGTTTGAAACAGACATCGGCGTGGAGGTCAACAAAAGGCTGTTTGATGGCGGCTATGACTTGATCCTCTCCGTTGGCCAGGTGGTACCCCACGAAGTGGCCGGCATGGCCAACTACAGCAAAAACATATTCGTTGGCGTTGGCGGCCGGCAGATGATCAACAAAACCCATATGCTGGGGGCTGTATGCGGTGCGGAAAAGGCACTTGGCAACGACCATGCCCCGGTACGCAAGGTTTTCGACTACGCCCAGGATCGGTTTTTGCGGGATCTGCCTCTTGTCTATATCCTGACCGTTGTGAACAAGTCTTCTGAGAATGTGAATCTTCACGGCTTATATATCGGCGATCAGCGCGATACTTTTGAGCAGGCGGTTGCATTATCCCAGGAACTCAATATCAACTATGTGGATCATCCCGCCAAAAAGGTGGTCGCATACCTGGAGCCGGAAGAATACCGCTCTACCTGGGTGGGCAACAAAGCCATCTACCGTACCAGGATGATTGTGGCCGATGGAGGCGAACTGGTGGTGCTGGCACCGGGTATCAGCACCTTTGGCGAAAACGAGGAAGTGGACAAGGCTATCCGGGCCTATGGGTATACGGGTACCCGGCATATTCTTGATATGTACAATCAAGGTGCTTTTGAAGATCTGCTGATGGTTTCCGCCCACCTGATCCATGGTTCATCGGACGGCCGCTTTCAAATCACCTACGCCACAGATCCTAAACATTTGTCCAAGGAGGAAGTGGAAAGCGTAGGCTTTAAGCATATGGACGTGCGGGAAGCCATGCGCCTCTACGATCCCAAACTACTTAAGAACGGCTGGAACGCCCTGCCGGACGGCGAGGAAATCTACTATGTGGATGCGCCGGGCCTGGGGTTATGGAAGCATGGAGAATAGAAAAAGCAGGCCTCCCGGCATCATACCGGGAGGCCTTAATAATAGGATTTTGCATTCGGAAAAGCAATTTCTAAAACAGGTCTTTCAAGAAAAACGCATGCTTTCCTTTGTCAAGCTCCTGCGTAAGATTAAACTGCAGTACGTTATCAAAGTTGTGCTGGCAATACACATAGATCACGCCCTGCTGCAGATCATAAATGTTGGAATAAGCCGTATCATCTCTCGACGTGTTCTTCAGCAGATCCTTGAAATAATCCACGGAAACCTCAAAATTGCTTCCGTTTAGCCGCGGATAGATGTATTTGCTTCCGACACCTATCACCTGAAAGCTTCCATTCTTGCGCGTCACGCGCATCTGGTTCTGATCCCAATCCCAGGTAATTGTCGCCGAAGCGCCTGTTTTATCCGCGACCATGAGATATCCATATCCAAGGGTGCCTTCATAATTCCTTTGATAGAAGCCTACTGCCTCTTCCACCGTAGTGCACGTCTCCAGCATCTTTTTGCTTGCGACGTCATACTGCGTATAAATCGCAATCATCTCATCCATCGTCGGTTCCTTATCGGGCGCTTCGCCTGACGGCAGCACTTGACCTTTGATCAGCGGGGACATCTTATAATCGGCAGCTGCATAAAAGTCAAAAAAGAGGCCATGCTCATTCATTCCGCCCTGTGTAAAAGGCCCGAACGCGAAAGTAATCTTTCCGTATTTTCCTTCAGAGGCCGGCTCAAATCTGACCTCTCCATTCGGATCGTCGTGATCCTCATTGTTGCCGGCCAGGATCAGTCCGTTCCCCGCCGCATTGAATATCGTGCAGGCCAAAGCTATATGGCTCCAGCTTCCCAAAGCCATGATCAAAACAAGAAATAGTGCAATCCGCTTTTTCATCGCCCAAAGGCTCCTTTCATTGCCGGAATTTCACCGGCCAGGCAAAACCTCGCATTTCGTCCATACCAATAGACAGTTATATTTCCAGATTTTTTTACCGAGTCAGTTTAGCATAGCAAATTAAAGAAGTAAATACACAAAATTCCCTCCACCTCATAGAAAAAGCATGTAAAAGCAGGCGCATTTTTCTTGGAATACGCAATTCCACACCTGTGCATACTGCCTATGCGAAGGGAGCGCAATCTTATGAACGGAAACACTGAGTTTTTGAACTTTATCTATCAAAACGCACAGATGGGTGTTATCACCATCGATCAGTTGATATACATTGTGGAGGATGAGGATTTCAAAGCGTGTCTTTCGGCGCAGCTGGAAGAATACCGCAGCATATTCTCAGAAGCCAGGGAACTGCTGAACAAAAACGGTTATGATGAAAAGGGGATCAGCACCTGCTCCAAGATCAAAACATATTTTTGCATCCGTCTTCAGACAGCCAAAGATAACACGCCATCCCATGTGGCAGAGATGCTGATCCTTGGCAGCGACATGGGGATATTGGACGCCACGAAAAACCTTAAAAAGTATCAGGATGCGGATGAAGATGTCCGTAACCTGATGCAGCGGCTGCTGGCATTTGAAGAAGACAATGTTCAGCAGCTCAAGGATTTTCTATAAATCAACCTGTGTGAACAACTATATACGTCTATTCCGAGCAGAGTACGGTTTATCCTCGACTTTGTATAAGGCTGAAGCCAAGACGAAAGCCCTCTTTTTCGAGGGTAAAAAAACCACTTTTGTGTTGACAAGCCATCTACCGTATGGTATGATACACCATGCCGCAAAAAAACAAAGGTTGGCAAAGGAATCCATTATACTGTGCTTTGGCTCAGTTGGTATTCCTTTATGGCTAGTTCACATAATGCTCCAACCCTTCCGCTTACCAAAACGGATTGTGGATCATGGTCTGTTGGCTCAGTTGGTAGTCCATTGTGGCTAGTTCACATAAAACACCAACCCCTACCGTTCACCAAAACGGATTGTGGATCATGGTCTGTTGGCTCAGTTGGTAGAGCACGTCGTTCACATCGACGGGGTCACTGGTTCGAGTCCAGTACAGACCACCAACCCGCCTAAAATGGCGGGTATTTTTATGCGAATTCTTGCTAAATTATAGCAAAAAAGGTGGTGTCACCATGACAAGGTTTATTCCCTATGAAAAACTTCCCAAGAAAAAGCAACATGAGCTGGATCGGCAAAAGCGCGGTTCATGGAACGGGATCAATCCTGTTACCCGTAAACCGGAAGACTCAAAAGTGTATAACAGAAAGAAAACGCATTGCTGGAAGAAAGATAACAGCGATGCGCTATTATTTTTTGCATAAATATAGAATATTATTTTAGCCAATCCAACGCTTTTTCCATGGCGTTGTTCCAGAAAACAAAATCATGCACGCCCTGGAAGGCTACCCATGCATGTGGGTAGTCTACAGACTCCAGATAATGGTGGAAATCTTCATTCCTTGAATACAGAAAATCCTCAGTACCGCAGGCCAGATACAGCCGCGGCAGACTCTTTTGCTTTTCCTTAAGTTCGCCGGCCAAGTGTTTGGGATCTTTATCGCTGCCCAATAGCTGCTCGGGATCGCCAAATACATGTCTGTAGTAACGGTAGCCGGCGACGCCGTTGTGGTCGCCTTGTTTCATGACTGAGACTTCGCCTTCAATCAGTGCGGAAGACAGGGCAATAATAGCACCAAATGTCTCACTGTACTTGAAGCCGTTGCGCAACGCACCAAAGCCGCCCATGGAATAGCCACCCAATATCGTATCTTCACGCTTGATACTTAATGGGAACATCCCCCTGGTTACTTTGATCAATTCACGTCCAATCCATTCTCCATGCTTTTCCTCACTGTCCTCATTGTCCAAGTAAAAGTCGTTGCTGGCACCGGGCATGATGATGGCATAACGGTGCTTCATCGCCCATTCCACCACCGGTGAATTGTTCAGCCAATCGTCATAACCACCGGTATAACCATGCAGCAAATATATCGTGGGAAATGGCCCAGTGGAATAACGTTCTCTGTTTTCAGCTGCGGTCTGCGGACTCGGTGGTAATTCTGTTGGCAAAACTGCATTGAATGTGACCCTTCCTTTTCGCGCGAGAGAAAAATAAGTACAGGTAATAACAGCCATAACCAACCCCTCCTTTGTTTACTATACATCAAATAATCCCGTTTCCGCAAAGCCTTTAAGAACACCTGTAATGGTAAGACTTTGGCCGCAAAATCATCGTTAAAACGCATAGCATCATCGCCGGCTTTTGTGTGAGGGTCAGGTGCAAGGGCACGTCATCCTCTACTGATAATTCGCCGTCACATGCCGGATGTGTAATGCGCAGGTCTGCAATATTCTTACCTATAGAATCGGAATAGGTTATCAGCATGATCTTGTTGGATGCTGGCGTCATGGCACCTGCCTACTTTCTGATAATATCTGATTGATGCAGATATGGTGCGTCCGTGCATTTGCTGCCGCTATATATTTCGGCGCTTATTTGATAGCACCTTGTTCGACATCCTAGATAAAATTATGTTCTAAATGATTTTGATGATGATCACAGGCAGGATCGTCATCACAATGCTGGTCATGATGCCGGCTGGTGGTGTTATACAAAAAAGTATGCTGATAGCTCAAATTCAACCTGAATGGTTGCTTTTTGTTCATTCGTGATAAATTCAATTATCATGCTTGATAAAATCCGTGTATCGCAGAAACAAATAGAAGCGATTGACCCGGCATTTTCATCTGCCTATACTCATACTATCGTATTCATTGCTGGCCGTAAACAAAAGAAATTTATACGCATCATGAAAGGAGAGGTTTGCTCGTATGTCCAACGTATTCATGCAGGTCAATTTCCGGTCGAAGGTTTTGAGCATGGCGGATTCCATGAACGTGATTCTGCCTGACGACCGTATCGAGGGGGATTTTCCTGTACTGTGGCTATTGCATGGCGGTGGCGGAAATGAGGGTGACTGGGTCGAGAATACCGGCATCCGCCGCTACGCAGACAAGCACAATATGGCGGTCGTCATGCCCCATGCAGGCTATAGCCGTTATTGCAACATGTATTGGGGTTTTGATTATTTTGATTTTCTTACCCAGGAACTTCCCCAGATTATTACGCATATGTTCCCCCGCGTATCGCAAAAGAGAGAGGATAATTTTATTGCCGGGCTGTCTTTGGGCGGCAGCGGCGCTATATCGCTTGGCATGCGCCGGCCTGACTTGTACGGGGCGATCGGTGTTCTTTCCGCCAGCAGCATCATTCCATTAGAACACTTAAGGCCCAAGTCGGCGGGTGGGCCAGCCGCACCTGGCGGACCGGGCCGTATGAGCGTAAATATGGTGAACTTTGGCGTAGAAGATACCGGCGACCTTAAGGGAAATCCTGAGCATGATGTGCTGCTGAACGCGGAAAACATCATCAAGGAAAGGAAGCCCGTGCCAAAGGTTTTCCATGCGGTTGGCATGGAGGATCATGCCTATCCGGTTGGCCTTGGTTTGAAGGAATTTTTTGAAAAATTTGAAGATAACCCTTTCCGCTATGAATTCCACACCGAACACGGCACGCATTGCTGGGAGTTTTGGGACAAGTGGATTCAAGCTTTCTTAGATGCCGCGATGAAAGACAGGAGGGATATGCATGTCGCTTATTAAAATGGAGCTTAACTCTGAATGTTTGACGCGCAAGGCGACTGTCAATATTATCCTTCCGGAACTGAACGAGGAGCGCCGGCTGGAAAACGGAAAATATCCTGTGCTTTGGCTTCTTCATGGCGCAACGGATGACCAGACGTGCTGGCAGCGTTTTACAAGCATTGAACTGTACGCGCAAAAGCGCGGCATCGCAGTTGTTATGCCTGCTGTGGAAGTCAGCTTCTACTGCAATACCGACGGCGGACGTTACTTTGATTATGTAACGGAAGAACTGCCCCGCATGCTTTCCGCCTATCTTCCCCTATCCACCGAGCGGGAGGACAATTTCGTGGCGGGCATGTCCATGGGCGGTCATGGTACAATGCGCATCGGCTTTCTGAAACCTGAGAAGTATGCTGCCCTGGGTATATTCTCCTGCGCCAATTTCATCGACATTATCGGGCCTGAACTCGCCCCCGGCGGAAAGCGCCATCCGCTCAACTTTATCCGCTGGCAGGTATTTGGCGTAGAGGACGGAGACCTGTCAAAAGCCCATAACACGGTCAATGACAACCGTTACCTTGCGCGCCTTGCTTCTGAAAGCGGAAAGCCGCTGCCCAAAATCTTTGGCTGCTGCGGTACGGCTGACGCCTGCCATGACGCTGAGAAGAAAGATCTTGCTTATTTTTCAAGCCTTCCAAACCCCTTCGACGTTGTATTCTTTGACAGCCCGGGCTTCCACTACTTCGATTTCTGGGATGAGTGGATGAAAGTGTTTGTACAATGGCTGCCTATCCGCAAGCGTACAAAGGAGCTCCTTTGACATGAATGCCATCAAGAGCGGCATGATATGCAAATACAATTTTGAAACGCCTATGCGTGACGGCGTGATTCTGCGCGGTGATCTGTATATGCCAATCGGTCAGGGGAGGTATCCCCTGCTCCTCTGGCGCACCATTTTCCGCAAGAACACACTGGCCCGCACCTTTGCCCAGTATGACCCGGCCTTCTTTGTAAGCCGAGGTTATGCCGTCTTTATCCAGGACGCACGGGGACTTGGAGAATCGGACGGAGAGTTCGACCGCTTCACGGCGGACGGCAAGGATGGCTATGATACCATTGAATGGCTGGCCGGACAGGAATACTGCGACGGAAACATAGGCATGATCGGCAACTATTTCGCCGGTTACCTGCAATTAATGGCCGCAGCTGAGCACCCCCCTCACCTGAAGGCAATATGCCCCATGCAGACAAGCGTTTCGCTGAACCGTGACTGCGATAACCGGGGTTTCCTGTTTTACTCACACATCGGCTGGTGTATGAGCAGGCAGATCAGCCGCTTGCGTGACGGCCGGTATGATGGGGAACTTACACGGAAGTATCTGCCGATGCTGATGGATTATATCCGCGATTACCCAACCCGGCAGCTAATGCACCGCCCTCTTTGCAATATGCCGGCCGTAAAGGATACCCCGTTTCCGCTTCTGAAGGATTACTTCACGCATTTGGTAGAAGGCTACGACGATCTTGCCCTCATCCACAAGGAGGGGCGGGATATGGATTTGAGCATCATACGCACCCCCGCATATTATATCTGCGGTTGGTATGATTCCGCCCGAAACGCGTTGATTGACCATTGCCGTATTCAAAGGGAAAACGGTGTGGACAGTCGCGTTCTTATCGCGCCCTGGCAAAACGGAGAATTGCCTGTTCGTGCCGACAGCGCGCTGGAAACAGGCGAGAGTATTGTGGATATCCAGCAGGAAATGGTTGAGTGGTTCGATCATTGGCTAAAGAGAACGGAATCCCCAGCGTGGATGCCCTACAGGTATTACGACATCGTAACCAAAACTGCCTGGGAAGGCGACTGCTGGGATGACAGCGGTATTTTGCAGCGCGAGTTGTATCTGCAATGCAACGGAACATTATCCGATCATATCCTGGTTGAGGGCTCGAGCGGTTACAATCATGATCCCGATCACCCGCTGCGTTTCGTGCCCTACGGCCCGGCGGGCAAACCCTCAGCTGCCGGATCGGATACGCTTCGATTTGTTGCGCAGCCGGTTGAAAGTCCGCTGGTAATCAACGGGCTTGTATGTGCGCGGACCTACCTTTCTTCCAACGCGAAAGACGCGGATGTCATTCTTCGTTTGTGCGACATGGGACCTGATGATTCCATATTGGTGATATGCGACGGCGCAACACGCGCACGATATCGAAACAGTTGGTTAAGCGAGCCGCTGGAGCCAGGCAAAGTATATGCCATTGACGTACTGCTTGGCCATACCCGCTATACATTGAAAGCCGGGCATCGTCTCGCGCTGGAGATAACCGGAAGCGCATTTCCCAAGTACGATGTGAATTATGGCACCGCTGAGCGCCCGGCAGAGGATACTTTATCAGTGGTTTCCCATAACAGAATCCACTGTACAAAAGAATATCCCTCCAGCCTGAAGCTGCCGCTGGAAAAGCAGTAAATACAAGCTGCTAGGCTAAATCCTTGCATGCGGATTGTTTCAGCATTAATAAGCATTTGGCGCCCCGGTTCCTAAAGCCGGGGCGCCATCTTGGCTAAAACATCATAGATCGGGCAAGGGAATCTTTCCACCTCATCCGGGATATCCATAAGCATCCGGGTGCGCCGACGATATCATGCCCTGCGTTTTCCTGGGCATCCAGCCCGAATGTACGGCCAATATACTGCGTACGGGCCGTATTCACAATTTCAAGCAATTCGCCTCCGCCCTGATTTTTAAGAAGGCGGCACATGGCATATTCGATGACTGAATACAGGTACAAACCTTCCCTGATCTTGATGTAATAAACCTTTTCTTCATAATATGGGTACTTTTCCCACCTGCGTATCAAGCGCTGATATAAGCTGACCAGGTACAGCTTTTCTTTAAGCTTCAAGCATCGATAATCGCTTACAAGTTGAAGTTAATCCTGCCTGAAAAATATCGCCTTCTCTCCCGTAAGAAAGGCAAAAGAATACCTGCCTCCCGAGTTCATAATAAATGTCAGGTTCATCCCTGCCAGTTCTAAGCATAAAGGTTCACAATAGTTTTCAAGATTCTCGTTTGGATGCCCAGGATATTCCCCCACGGTTTGTTTCATTAATAAACCTCCTGAAAGACTTGCTCATATGCTTTGCCTGGATTATACCTGCGGCTTCGCAAGGCGTAAATGCGCATTTTTTTCATGGGCTTTCGTTATTTTAGTCAGAACTGTATCAACTGTTTATCGATGTCAATTTATATGTATTGACAAAAAAATTGGTCAGCGTTATGCTGAATTTATGAAAAGTTTTTGTCCATCCTTGTTGGAAAGTGGTAATAAACGATAGGAGAGTAGCATGCGACACTCCCTTTGGGAATCACGCACATTCCGATTCTGGATGATATGCTATGTCATCATTTTGCTTGTGCCCATCATGTCCAGCCTGACTCTATACCGCTACACAGCGGATACGCTCACCAGGAAGGCTTACGAAAACGGCATGATGTCTATCCACCAGGTCAGCAACGTGGTGGATGAGCAGCTCAAGACGGTCACCAACGTCAGCAATACCATATGCGTGTCCTCCAGCATCGTAAGGCTCAAATACATGTCGCTTCCTTTTACCGCATCCAAATATTACGAGTTGCATGAAAGGGCCAAATATTTGGCCAATTTCAGTACGCAGCAGGCGTTGATCAAATACATATATGCATACTGCAGCAATCTGGATTGTCTTGTGGATTCTGGGCATATTTACACCAATGTCAACCAGTTGGATAAAATTATTCAGCAGCGTATCGGTCTTGATAAAAACCGGTTCTATGAATTGATGGGTCAAAGCCACCAGCATGACATCTATGTATTAAACGGCGGGAATTCCATGATCATGATGCAGACGCTGAGCGCATACGCAAGTGAAAAGAAGCCTGCCATTACATTGATCATCGTACTGAACACGGATGTCATCAAGGAGCTGCTTAAGGGCACAGCGGAAACAGCCAATGGTTCAGCTTATATGCTTTTGCCGTCAGGTTCCGTTTTTGGTACGCATTCGAAAGGCGATCCTGCGGATTACTCCACACTTTCAGCGCTCTATGGTGAAGGACAGATCACAAATAATAATCTTGTGGTAACCTATGCCGATTCCGGTGTGTCCAGTTTTCGTTATGTGTTGTCTGTTCCCTGTTCTGCCTTCCTGCGAGATATTAGCAGTATGCAGCTTGCATTCATTTATTTCATGGCAGGTGCGCTTGTTCTTGGATTATTGGTATCCTATATGATTGCCAAGCACAATTACAAACCGCTTCAGCAGCTAAAGCAGGCGGCGCAGATCAACGAAAAATCCAGTGATGATTTTACAGCGCTGGGCAGCAGGCTCAAGGAGCTTTTAAGCGATGGCAATCAAATGCATCAGGAAATTGAACAACTGAGCAAGACAGCAAACGCGCAGTTTTTCAATTTGCTCCTCACAGGCAATCTCAACGTTCTGGAACAGCATCAGCGTAAGAAGCTCGAAGGTCTTTTCACGGGCAATGTTTTCGTAGCCGCGCTGATTGATACGGGTGAAGACGAAGCAGTCCTTTGCGCAGAAGATATAAAAGCGATGAACAACGCCCTGAATACGCTTGTATCAGAATGCGTGGGGAATGCCTGCCAATATATCATTCAACCCCACAACAATGCTTTCGCCGCCATATTCTGTTTCGCGGAAGCCGCTGACCGGCATGATGCGCAGTTCTTTGTTCAACAAACCGGTGACAGAATGCTGAAAAACGCGTTCAGCCAACCAATGTTGTCCTCCATTTCCATTTATGTAGGAGATGCGAAGGAGGGTATTGCCAATGTCAACATCTCCTTTTTCAACGCGCTCAAAGCAAGAGAATACGCAGAATTCATTGCTGAAACCGAAAACCGTGTTGTTTTGTACGACGAGACTATGTATTCCTGTGATATCGCATGGGAAGATTTTGACATTATGGATGCGGAAAGACGGTTCATCAGCCAGATGATGGAGGGAAACTATAGCAAAGGCAATCAAACGCTGCGTGAAATTATGTCCTATTACAAGTGTTGTGACGGAATGTCACTTTATGTCATGCGATGCAGGATGTTCGGTGTGATGAATATGGTCCTAAACGTACTGCACGAGGTGGAACCAGACCTGGGCTCTGTATTTTTTGAGGAAGCAAACCCAGTGGCAAGGATGCTGTCAGCACGTACCCATCAGGAACTTGAAGATATGATATTTCAAATCATTGACCGCCTGGTTGGCAGTCAGGAAAGCAAAGTCCCGGACATACAGGACAAAATCACCCATGTGGAACACTATATCGCAGCGCACTATTTTGATGTTGGTCTGGGCGTCAAACAAGTAGCGGACGCATTTGATATGTCACTGCCCTATCTGTCACGCGTGTTTAAAAAGGAAAAGGGCATCGGGCTTCTGAATTATATCAATAACTATCGTGTTCAAAAAGCAAAAGAAATCATGAAAACGGATGAAAGTGCGACCGTTGCTGAAATTGCCCAAAAGGTTGGTTACAACAGCAGCCAGACGCTGATCCGTATATTCAAACGGTATGAAGGCACAACACCCGGGCAGTTCCGGGATGATGAATCCGGCCAGGAGAATGAAGAGGCACAGGTTTAGTAAAACGGGTCAGGTCACTGCCTGCAACACAAATGATAAGTCAAGTGCCACACCTTCCTTTATAATTCTCCCAGGAGAATAAAAGGGAGGCGTTTGCCCTTTTGGAGGACGGGGATTTTGCCTCTTTCCGTTCGTTTCACATAGACAAAAACGGTACATAACGCTAAAAAAAATGAGCATATGGTCAAAAAGAGCCCAGAATTTATATCATTCTTCATGCAAATATTCAGCATTTACATGTTTTACGATTCATTTTATAGTAGGGCCAGAGAGGAACCCCCGAAGGATGAAGGGGGTCCCAACAAAAATGGAGAGGAGCTTGGAATCATGTTAAAGCGCGTACTGCCCATTTTGCTCGTGCTGTCTCTTCTTATGACAGGTGCCGGCTTGGCGGAAGGTGTGAACGAAAGCACCATCGCAGACAAAGCAAAGATGGAAACCAAAATTGAGCGTGTAACAACCGATCCCGTGACACTGACTGTATGGATGGATATTTCTTCCCATGATGTAAGCAATATCATCGGAGACCTGCAAAACATGGATATTCTCAAGACATTGGAAGAAAAGACCGGCGTGCATATCCAATGGATGCTTGCCCCCGTTGGCCAGGCGGATACCAGTTTCTCGCTGATGCTGGCCTCCGGAAAACTTGCGGATATCGTTATCGGGTTTGACAGCTATTATAAGAAGGGCGGGGACGCCGCCATCGATGAGGGGCTCATCTACGACCTGAAGGATCTTATGGAGAAAAACGCCCCCAATTACCAGAAGGTGCGTACCGCTTCCGCATACCGCGAGAGGGGCACAGTGACCGACTCAGGAAGAATACCGTATTTCTGCGAACCCACCTATATGGATGACCCCGGCCTGACCTACGGCGGCGCAATCATCCGCCAGGATCTGCTTGACAAACTGGGCATGTCCATGCCTGTCACCTTTGACGATTGGCATGAGTACCTTACCCGCTGCAAAAATGAACTGGGAATGACAAGGGGCCTTGGCATGCCCAACACCGGTATCAGCAAGTACAACGCATTCAATGCAGCCTTTGGTTTTGAAATGGAAAACCCCGCCGCGCCGGGCTGTCCCATTTACCTGGTGGACGGCAAAGTGATGTACGGCCCGCTGACCCAAGGATACAAGGATTATGTCACTTTGATGGCCCAATGGTATTCCGAAGGTCTGATCGATCCTGACTTCACCTCTACGATCACCTTTGATGACGGCGTTGCCATGATGAGCAGCAATCTTTGCAGCGCTGCCAGCGACCACGGCGGTGTGCTGGGCTACGTCAACAGCCTTGGCACCGCAGTCAACAAGGATTTCAACTTTGTCGCGGCTCCCGATCCTGTCCTCAAGGCAGGAGACCAGCTCCATGTCGGTTATCTCAAGAGCGGCGCCGGCCTTGGCAAAATCGCAGCAGTGACCACCGCTTGCAAGAACCCCGAAATCGCAGTCAAGTTTATCGATCAGCTTTATAGCGACGAGGGCTTCATGCTGTGCAACTATGGCACGGAGGGCAAGACCTACACGCTGGTGGATGGCAAGCCGGTATACACCGACCTGGTCGCCAAAAACAGCCAAGGCACCATCACCGATATGCTCTGTGCGTATGCTGCACCTATTCTTTGGCCGTTCGAGTCTGTGCTGGGTCGTGACGATGTTTCCACCTCCGGAGACATGGCCAAGATCTGGGATGCCAACAACGATTATTCTTATACCTTCCCCAGCAATGCCGTAACGCTCAACGCAGAAGAAAACGAAGTTTATTCCGATATTTACCCCGAAATCAAATCCTATGAGGAAGAAATGACCGTGAAATTCATCATGGGCCTTGAACCCCTCACAAACCTCGATTCCTTTGTTGACAAATTGAACTCCCTTGGCATCCAGGATGTTATCAAGGCGTATCAGTCCGCTTATGATCGCTACATGAGCCGCTGATCATCCAATCGAATCTATCTCCCTTAATTACTTTACGCCGGGCGTCCCGGATTTCCGGTGCGCCCGGTTTGTGTTCAAACAGGCGGCATCATAGTGAAAGGACCGCTGTCCTATGGGTAAACCGGAGGAGTGAAAGGAATGAAACTTAGACAGCTGGCCACCAACTACAAAACGAATTGGTTGTTATACTGGATGATTTCCCCTGTCATCCTGTATGTATTGGTCTTCAACTACATTCCAATGATAGGTCTTGTCATTTCCTTTCAGGATTATTCGCTGGTCAAAGGCATATTTGGCAGCAAATGGGTAGGTTTCGACAATTTCATTGATTTTTTTAACAGCATGTATTTCGGGCGTACGCTGGGAAATACCGTTGTATTAAGCTTGCTGGATCTTGCGTTCAATTTCCCGGCGCCTATTATCCTCGCGCTGATGCTCAACGAATTGAAGCATATCCGTTATAAAAAACTCGTGCAGACAGTAAGTTATATGCCTCACTTTATCTCCATGATCGTTGTCGCAGGTCTTATCAATGAGTTTACCAACTCAAACGGCGCGCTGGCCGCAATCGTCAGTTCCCTGGGTGGAAAGCCGCAAAGCTATATTTCATTGCCGCAATACTTCCGGCCGATTTTTATCATATCTGAAATCTGGCAGAATATTGGCTTCAACAGCATCATCTATCTGGCGGCACTCGCAGGCATCAATGAGGAATTGTATGAAGCCGCACGTATTGACGGAGCGGGACGGATACGGCAAATCTGGAGTGTTACCTTGCCGGGGATCGCGCCCACCATCATCATCATGCTGATTCTTCGCTGCGGATATATCATGAACCTTAATTTTGAGAAAGTATTGCTGCTTTATACACCTTCCACCTATGAAACATCTGATGTGATCATGACATACGTGTACAGAATCGGTATTATCAAGCGCAAAATCGGCTATAGCACTGCTGTGGGCCTGTTTAACTCGGTTGTCAGCTTCGTTCTGATGCTGATCGCGAACAAGATCAGCAAAACCTATACCGAAACAAGCATGTTCTGAAACGGAGGGAGCGCAAGATATGAAAATCAAGGAATCCAATGGGCGCAAGGTCTTCCTTGTGATCAACGCAGTCCTTCTGGGCTTGATCGGATTTACCTGTCTGGCCCCAATGCTGCATGTGCTAAGCTGTTCGATATCGGATCCTTTTACGCTTGCCCGTGTCAGGGGCTTTCATCTGTGGCCGATCGCTCCCTACTCCTTTGAAGGGTACAAGGCGGTTCTGTCTTACAACAGCATTCTGACAGGCTACGCGAATACACTGTTCTATGTTGGCACAGGCGTATTCTTAAACCTTGTGCTCACCACTCTCGCTGCATATGTGTTGTCGCGCAAGCGCTTTCTGCCCAGAAACGTTGTCATGCTTTTTATTGCCTTCACCATGCTGTTTAACGGTGGCCTTATACCCAACTACTTGCTAATCGTAAAAATGGGGTTGATCGATAACAGGCTGGCTGTTTTGCTTCCCAGCGCATTCAACGCCTTCAATCTTGTAATTATGCGAACAGCTTTTGCAGGCATTCCGGATTCACTGGAAGAATCGGCAATGCTGGACGGTGCAAATGATCTGCAGATCCTTTGGCATATCATCATCCCCGTTTCAAAAGCAACTATCGCCGTCATTGCGCTGTTTGTCGCCGTGGCGATATGGAATACCTGGTTTACGGCATCCATTTACCTGACTGACCGTTCCAAGTGGCCGCTGCAGCTTTTCCTCAGGGAAATCTTGATCAACAACTCCCAACGCAGCCTGGATACGGGTGTAAAGGCATCAGCCATGGCCCAGCAGACACTTGTAAAATATTGTACCATCATTATCGCAACGGTGCCGATCCTTTGTATTTACCCATTCATGCAAAGGTATTTCGTGAAGGGCGTCATGATTGGTTCCATCAAAGGGTAAGAAAAGAACATTTGCATTCAATTTATCGTTTTCAATCAGCGTCTTTGGAAAGGATGATGTCATGGCATATTTGCGTTGGCAATTTTTTTCACAAGTTCTTAAGCAGCATACATCACTTACTTTGACACTGCCGGAATCAGTGCATTCTGAACGCCTGCCTGTATTGTATTTACTGCATGGCGGAACGGAGAATTCAACAACCTGGCTTAGGGAAACCAATCTTGAAGCCATATCGCAGCGGTTCAACATCATTACAGTATCTGTAGAAGGGCTGTCCAGTGCTTATGTGGACATGTACCATGGGGGCAGATATTTCACCCATCTTACTCAGGAACTGCCGGATCTTATTTCAAGCCGCTTTCCGGTATCGTCAAAGCGGGAAGATACTTTGATCAGCGGTTTCTCCATGGGCGGACAAGGCGCTCTACGGGCTGCATTTCGCTGTCCCGAAAAGTATTCCGCCTGTATCGCGATATCCGGCGCACGCGATATGATACCATTGTTTGAAAAATGGACAACTATGGAAGGCGGGCCGGATTTGAGCGGTGTGGTGGATGCGCTTGGCCCCATTGATAAGCTGCGCGGAAGTGAAAATGATATCGTTGCCCTGGCGTCAAGAGCTGTTACGCACCCTCAGGCATTGCCGGATTTTTACCTTGCGTGCGGCAATGATGATTATGCGGTTGAGTTGTCGGATGCATACCATCAGTACCTAAACTCGATAAGTCTCCCCCATGCGTATTACAAAGCGCAGGGATTCCACAATTACGCGTTTGCAGAGCAGGCGTTGATTTGGGCTTTGGAACTAGTGAAAAAAAGGAGCGTGCCCAAATGAGCCTTATGAGCTATACATTTAACTCCGATACTTTGAATGAAGAAATCACGTTGACGATTACCATGCCGGAGTATAACGGTCAGGAGAAATTACCCTTTATGGCGGTTATCCTTGTGCCCGATGCCAAAATGGAATCGAATTTTTTTCTGCGGAAGGAACCGCTGGAGCGTTATTGCTGCGGACCAATTCCTTTAGCCACTGTTAGCCTTCCGGGGCATGTCACAACATGTCCGCCTCCTGTTCTTGAGGCTTTTTTTACAGATGAATTGCCGTCCTGCCTTGGGCAATTCCCGTTAAAAATCTGCGCCTTTTTTGCTCATAGTTCTTCCTTTTTACGTGTGAAGGAAATCGGTGAAACAGTAAAAAGATACTATCAGCAACTTAACATGAATACAGAAGATGAATCATTAAAGGACTTTTTGGATGTATTGCAGGCACAGCTGCAATCATCAATACTTTGAAAACATGTATGGCAGCAAATGCAATACCATTTACTGTAGATTATAAGATAGAAGGTAATTTATGGAACCGATAACAAAAAAGCAATATGGCATCTTCAATCCGCAATATATATCCTTGTTTCTTATCAATATGATTGTATCCATAGGCTTTTCCATGGTTTCCACCACAATTTCCGTATATGTCAAAGACTCAGGGGCTACCGATGCAATTGCCGGGACAATTGCTGGTGCAATGTCTATTGCTGCCATAATGATCAGGCCCTTTACAGGTATTTTATCCGACAGGGTCAACCGAAAGATGCTTCTCATTTTAGCATTACTGGGCTCAGGAATCGCAATGGCAGGTTACGGGCTGACTCATGCCATCACAGTATTATTGGCCATGAGAATTATGCACGGCATATTCTTTGCCATTGTAACCACCGTAACCATGACCCTTGTTGCAGGGACGATACCGCAGGAAAAGCTTAGCCAGGGTATGGGCTATTTTGCCGTAGGCCAAACCATTTCCATTGCGGTTGCACCGTTTATTGGCCTTACGATCGGTAATGCCTTGGGATATTCCACCACTTTTTTTGCGGCGGCTGGACTAATTGCAGTTGCGATTGCATTGACCAAAGCGGTTCACCTTTCTGGCGAAGGCATGAAGCCTAAGGCCAGAGAAGAAAAGATAACAGTTCAAAGTTTTTTTTTGAAAGAGGCATTGATTTTTGGCATCATGGCCATTGCGATATCCGGATCCAGCGGTATTGAAACAAGCTTTATTGTACTTTATGGAAAAAGCCTGGGTATAGCCAATGTCGGTTGGTATTTTACAATCAGCGCATTTTCACTTCTGTTTGCGAGAATTGCCTTTGGACAGATAACAGATAAGCATGGCCTCGCAACTGTGTTGTTTCCGGGTATCGGAATCATTGTTTTGGCGATGCTCCTGCTCAGTTTTGCAGGCATAGGAAATGCAGTTGTCATCTTTGCTGTTGCTTCGGCATTGAAAGCGTTGGGTGCAGGTGCGATACAGCCTGCTTTACAAGCCAGCTGCCTCCTGGGGGTTGATGAAAGCCGCAGAGGCGCAGCATCCTGCACCTATTATTTGGGCGCTGACATCGGCCAAGGCTTTGCACCTGTTTTCGCTGGGATCGTTGCCGGCGAACTGGGCTACGGCAGCATGTTTGCCCTGTTCACCATTCCGTTGCTCGCAGCCGCAACATTATTTTGGGCTATTAGGAGCAGAAAGAAAAAAACAAATGTGTAGTCGCTGTTTTTGCTTCTTATCTTCCGGCTGCTTATCACTTTTTCAGCAATCCATAACCATATATTGTGTACATTTAATTTATACTACTATATTTTGTGTTTTCGGCTCAAAGGTAGAGCACGTCGTTCACATCGACGGGGTCACTGGTTCGAGTCCAGTAAGCACCAGCACAAACCGTCTCGAAAGAGACGGATTTTTGTTATCATCATGCAAAAAACATCCTATTTACGAATGATAACAGTCTGTTTTCTTCAATCATGAATTGTTTCCCTTGCTATTTCCTTCTAATCGGCATAGATATCCCTTAGGCTTGGCTCGCGTTTTTGCCCCCATCATCCGTCTTATCAGGTTTTGTTCTCCGCCTGCCACCGAGATCGTCCGGCAGTGATGGGTGCTCCCGCTTTCCCTTCATCCCGACTGTGTTACTCTTCTAGTCTTATTATACTACAGATAGGTACATTTCAATGAACTGTGATAAGGAAATTCCAAAGGCAATGCATATAAAGTTGTAACTGAAAGTACAAAAGATACGCTGCCCGACGAGTATCGAAAATGATGGCCGGGAGTCTCCTCGTATTGAATACTCAAGCAGTAAATGATATGATGATTCCTGCTTCGTACTGCGAGAGAGTATCAGAAAAATCGTGGTCTCCAGGAAAAGCGGCTCGGAGACAGAAGGACGAATTGATTTGCAGCACAAAAGGAACGCAAGCTATGATCTGACCACTGGTGGCATCTTGAACAAGCTTTTCGTCATCGCGCTGCCTGTGATGGGCACCCAATTGATTCAGATGTCCTACAACCTCACCGATATGTTTTGGCTAGGCAGGCTGCCAAACGGTACGGTGGCGGTGGCGGCAACGGGAACGTGCGGCCTGTACCTGTGGCTGAGCTTGTCGCTTTTGATGATGGGGCGCATGGGCGCGGAGATCGGCGTGAGCCAGAACCTGGGCCGGGGTGATGCATCATCCGCCAGAGGATTTGGCGAAAACGCCTTTATGCTCTCCGCAGTGCTTGGCGTTTTGTTCGGGCTGGCACTATATTTCCTGAGAAGTCCCCTGATCGGCTTTTTTGCAATACAGGAAGCCGCGGTGGTCTCCTCGGCTGAAAGCTATTTGGCCGTCGTATCCATAGGCGTCCCATTCAGCTTCACGACCGCCGCCCTGGTAGGGTGTTTCAACGGTTCGGGCAATTCCAGGGCACCGTTTTTCGTAAACGCAATAGGCCTCGTCACCAACATGGTGTTGGATCCGCTGTTCATATTTGGTTTTAACATGGGCGTCGCCGGCGCTGCCATTGCCACGGTGATCGCCCAGGGCGTGTCGTTACTGTTGATAGCTCTTGTGGTGCGCCGTTCCGCTTCCCGCCCGTTTGGTAGTTTTTGTTTTTTTACAAAGCCCGGCGCACAGATTTTAAAGCAGATATTCCGCTGGAGTGTGCCCATCAGCGCTGAAAGCGCGTTTTTCACCATCATGACCATGATCACCACCAGCATGGTCTCGCCTTTCGGGCAAGACGCCCTGGCAGTGGGGCGAATCGGCTCTCAAATCGAGTCGCTGACCTGGCTCATCGGCGGCGGATACGGTTCCGCACTGGTGGCGTTCATGGGCCAGAATTGCGGCGCGGGCCTCTGGTCGCGAATACATCGCGGGTTCAAGCTGTCCCTGTGGGCAATGGGCGCATGGGGTATCTTGGTAACGCTGCTCTTGTGGTTCCTGGGCGGCGAATTGTTTCGGTTTTTCCTGCCTGACCCCGGCATACAGCAGCTTGGGATCGTCTACTTGCGGATTCTGGCCTTCTGCCAGATCCCCCAATGCCTGGAGGCGGTTTCGGGCGGTACTTTCAAAGGCATCGGCCAAACGCTTCCCCCTTCCATTGTAAGCGTGGTGACAAACGTGCTTAGGGTACTGCTTGCATGGCTGTTCGTTGGCATTTGGGGTGTTCTGGGCGTATGGGGCGCCATCAGCCTTACGGCGCTGCTTCGCGGACTTTCCTCCATGGTATGGTACTTATTAAGCTCCCGCAGACAACCGCGGACGGACGGTTGAGGCTCGAATGAGCTCGGCTGCCAAGGAGTGCAATATACAAAATGAAGCGTTATGGTGATTACAAACTGGAAGATATCGGTATGTGGGCATGATCCCGTCAGGCAGAACAAAAGCTATTTCACCTGTAATGGACTGCGCGGGCTTAAATACCGTATCCAAAGTCAAGTCACCGTCCGTAAACCAGGCTTGCGCAAGCTCGTTCCCATGTTCATCCGTCATGGCGAAGGGCAGCGCTTTGGAAAGCGTAAGATCCAGGATGGATCGGTTCTTAACTGAAATATTGGCGATCATGTAGTGGCTGCCCTCAGGGAGAGCTGCCAGGTCTTCCTGATCATCCAGGCGGATACCATTCACTTTGACCTTACATTCGGCCTGGGAGTAGTATCCATCCATGTCGGCGTTTGATACAACTCCGGGGTAAAACTCCTCCCCTTGGATGGTCAGCGTCTGCGTGGCGCCATATAAAGACAATATGACTTCCGTATCATCCTCGGGAGCGTTAATCTGTACCCTGGCCCGCACAGAAGGCAATTTATCATTGAGCAAAATCTGCAAGCCCGAATAGACGGACCTCATCATCCACTCTTTCCAGCCGTCCTGGAGGTATCTGAATTGGGATATGAATCCCGAAACAGCATGGCTACTCCCCGACCAGGTGATGGTCATATCCAAATAGACATACTTCCAGCCCGGGGCAGGGTAATTAAGCCCGCCATACCGTCTTTGGGTAACGCTATGGACCACTGCCGTAAATCCTTCACCAATAAAGCTCGCAATAGGGGTGCCGGATAAGGGATGAGGCGGGTCATTATCTATAGGCAGGTCCAGCAAGCCTGCCACCGTATGCTGATCCGGGTCCAGAACCACCAGACGCAGAGCGCCACAACCCTCCGGAATATCGAAACCAGCACTGCGCTCCCACTCTCCGCACGTACTGGGGCGTGAGCTTCCAAATGATCTTAGATCGAACAAACGGCCCAAACTATCGAGCACCAACAGCCGGCCAAACATTTCCGGCGGCTCCCGTTCATCCCCTTCGTACTGAAGATCCAGTTGGGCCTCCAGATGCTGGTAACCCACACGTGATCTATCCTCTGCGATTTTAGCGCTAATGACGGAAATAGCTACCTGTCCTGATTGCACAGATGAATCCGATTGAGCGCTGATGATAAAGGGGATATCGTTATCCTTTGCATAATCCTGCGCATAGCTTCCGGGCTCGCCCAGGATTGTAATATCATCGCATTGCCAAAACACATCTATGCCGATGCTCGTTACGCTTGGCGGTATTATGATGCTTGCAAGATTGCTGCAGTCACTAAAGGTCCCGTTCGATGATTGCTACTCCCGCGGGGACAATGATCCCTTCAAGCCGAAAACATGCGTGAAAGGCACTTGCTCCAAGGCTGGTAAGGCCATTGGGCAACATTAACGTTATTCAGCCTTTGGCAGAACCAGAAGGCCGCGCCCCCAATGGACCTGAGGCTGTCCGGCAGCTTTATCTCCTTCAGGTTTTCACAAAAGGCAAACGCGTCATAGTCGATTACTTCCACTCCGTCGGATAGTTTGACCGATTGTAAGCGCATGTTTTGTTCAAACGAATGCTTCCCGATGGTTAGTACGCCGTCGGGGGTTGTGAAACTGTCGCCCGCCTTACCCAATGGGTATGCAAGCAATTCAGTCATGGAATTGTTATAAAGTACGCCATCCAATGAAGCAAATTCGGTATTGTCTGGGGAAACATGGATGCCCTCCAATGCCTCACAGCCGCCGATACAGCCGGTGAAACCCATACCGGATTTAACTGATTTCAAGCTGGCGGGCAAATAAAGCTTTTTAAGTCCCTTGCAGCCGCCGAAGGTGTTTCACCAATGCTTTCAATCCCTTCTGGGAGGTTGATTTCAGTCAGGGAGCTGCAAACAAACGCGCTGTCGGCTATGATTTTCACGCCAGAGGGGATCGTGTAGCTGCTGGCAGATCTCGCGGCCGGATAAGCAAAAAGCACGGACATGTCCCTTGAGTACAGCACGCCATCAAGAGATACGAACGCCTCGTTCGTTTCTGGAATCGATATGCTCTGAAGGGATTTGCAATATTGAAATGCCTCATAACCTAGCCATTTCAGGCTATCAGGAAGGTCAATGGAAGCGATGCCTGTACCTGAAAACGCCCAGGAACCGATGCTGGTTACCCCCTCAGGGATTGTGATTTTGGTGATAGCCTCTTTATTATGGAAAACGGAGATGTCCAGTTCCGTGACGGGAACACCATTAAGGGCCGATGGGATAGTGACCTCGGTCTCTGCTCCGTTGTATTGGGTGATTGTGGCTTTGCCATCATTGATCGTATAAGTATAGTCACCGCTGACGTATGCTTCGGAGAAAACAATTGCCGGCTTAAGACACAGAAGCAGGGCACACAAAAGGAGACACCATATTTTGCTTCGTCCCATCGCAGCGATCCCGCCATTTTCTTTGTAAAATCGGAGCTGAATTATCAACCACTCCAGAAAACCAGGTGACATGAGATCCTTTCAGTTCAATCCTGCTTTGGTATGACAGTCCCGACGGCACTTATCTCCATTTCACTCATGGTGACCTGGGTGACCAGCATAGTCGCAAGGTCCACTGTGATGATATAGCCAAGGCCGGTTCCGGAGATTGCCATGTTCACATTGACGGGCTTGAGTCCGGGATATTTCCCCTTGGGCAGAGCCTTATCAGGGAAGCTCATTTTGCACTGCATATCGCCGGCGTACAAGTACGAAACAGCGAAATCCCGCGCAGCCGTTGCGGCCTTATTCAGGTCATCCACAGGCAGCTTCTTGACCGGTACGATGACCTGTTTTTTCAGTTCTGCCCGGCTAAAATAGGCGGTCACATCAGTAACAGCATCGTTCATATAATGGATACGATAGTGTTTTTTCCCCGAGCCCTCTCCCAGGATGATCTCAAACTCGCCCGGGCCCAGGCAGGCTTCAAAGCGCCAGTAGCATTTTGAAAGATCGGCTTCCATTCCACTGCGCAGCATGGCGTTGTATTTTTTGCGAAGCTGGTCTATGGGGGTATAGCCTGGAAGGGCTTCGTTGATCCCAGGAAAGCGTGTGTTCAGCAGCGCTTGGTAGGACGGCCGGGAATCAACCGCCATCACCGCCCAGGCAAATGCCATCATATAAAGGTCGTTTCGGTCAAAAGCCTTGGCCCGGCTTTTAAAAACATCCAGTACGCCTGAACTGCCGCCATATTTGTTTAGAAGCTTAGTCAGTTTGCCCATAAGCTGCTTTGCGCTGTAGTTTTCAGCAGTACTAAAAGTGTAACGCGCCGTCAGCAGGGGCCAATATTCACTCTTTCCATCTTTTAATGCGGATTTGGGCAGAGCGGTGTACTTTGAGGTGAGCTCGGCGCAGATCCGGTTCGTTTTTTTGACCTTCCAGTCTTCACCGTCTGCGTTTGTCAGCACGACATACAGGGGCTGCGCACCATCTTTTAGTTTCATAATTGCCATTTGCGGATCGCGTTGGATAATGGACGATATGGTTCCCTCGCAGATGTACAACTGCCTGTCATTTACCCGCTCATCGAAGTTTGACAGCAGGCCGTCATAATTGGTTGTGTTCAGAAGCCGTGAGGCCATGAGGTAATCCAGTGCGGTTAGGGTTGTTTCACCTGTTTCTTTCGCCTCGGCCCGCACCACGCGCATGCGGGCAAGGTCCACATCGACGCTGTAGCGCCAGCCGGTTGCGGGAAAGGATACATCGAAACGTGCTGGGGAAGTCACAGGGGCATCCTCCCCGCTCTCCCGGTCATAGCCTATGACGCAGTCTTGATCCCGGCCGGCAAGGTAGTTCCGGGCAAAATCATTGGCCATATCCATAGCGACTTTCAGCCGGCCGTCGCTTTCCGCCTCCGACGCGGGTGCGGCATTAGGGTACTGTATCTCTACGGGATAAACGTAATCTGTCGCGAAGTATGTGATATCACTTTGCTGGGTCTTCACTTCGTAGCGGACATTGTTGTTGAGGTCTGAACCGTTGATGATGAAATTGCCCGGGCTCAAACATGATTCATAACGGGGCAGGGCAAGGTCGATGCCCAGAACGCTTCTAATCATTCCATCTATCCTGGGCATGACCTGGGCGATGGGAGTATCGCCCGGGAATGCCTCGTTGATCCCAGGGAACCGGGTATTCAAAAAAGCCAGGTATCCTTGGCGCGTGTTGACGTTTTCAAGCGCCTTTATAAAAGGCATCCAATACGCATCACCATTGTAGGTGGCGGCACGGTCCATGAATGCGCTTGCCATCTCGTGTCCGGCTCCGTATTGTTTTTCAAGATCAGTCAGTTTCTGCTGCAGCAAAGCGGCGCTATATCCTGCCAGGTTCTCTGTAGATGCAGCGGCTGCGGCGGGTGAAAGATTCTCTTCCGCTGCCACTGAGGCGGCTAAGAAACTTAAGGCGGAGGCGGTGAATAGCAGGATTGCAACGAATGCCCCGGCGGCCCTTTTCCACGTTTTGCGTTCCATGATATTTTGAAGCCTTTCTTTCAAGTCAATCTTTGTGCTGGATATGGCTGCCGCTGCAAGGAGCGGGTGGTTTTGTTTTCATTTGTACGCCCCAGCCATAGATTTACAAGCATAGGAGTAGAGCGGAATCCTTTCCGTTCAATCCTGCTTTGGCGTAACAGTGCCGCCGGCACTTACCTCCATTTCGCTCATGGTAACCTGTGTGACCCGCATGGTCGCGAGGTCCACTGTGATGATATAGCCAAGGCCGGTCCCGGGAACTGCCATATTGATTTGGATAGGTTTTTGGCCAGGATACTGCCCCTTAGGCAGTGTCATGTCGGGGAAGCTCATCTTGCACTCCATATCGCCGGCGTACAAGTACGAAACGGCGAAATCACGTGCCGCCGTTGCAGCCTTATTCAGATCATCCGGAGTCTGCTGCCCAAATGGTAGGATGATTTGATTCTCCAGTTCATCCCCGCTTGCGTAAGTGGCCACATCAGTGACGGCATCGTTCCTGTAATGGATACGGTAACGGTTTTGCCCCGGACCCTCTCCCAGAATGATGTCAAACTCGCCCGGGCCCAGGCAGGCTTCAAAGCGCCAATAGCATTTTGAAAGATCGGCCTTCATGCCTATGCGCAGCATGGCGTTGTATGAATTGCGCAGCTTGTCTATTGTGGTATAGCCGGGAAGGGCTTCATTGATTCCGGGAAAGCGTGTGTCCAGCAGCGCCTGATAGGACTGCAGGGAATCGGCCGCCATCAGTGCCTGGGCGAAATCCGTCATGTAGATGTCATTGGGGTCAAAATCCTTGGCACGGCTTTTAAAAACGTCCAGCACGCCCGAACTGCCGCCGTAGCTGTTTTCAAGTGACGTCAGCTTTTCAAGAAGTTGATTTGCGCTGTAGTTTTCAGTATCTTCAAAAATGTAGCGCACCGT
>JAEZJP010000170.1 GCA_023415715.1 Bacillota bacterium | reverse complement strand
GATCAGCATGCGCTGGCCGTCGTTGTCCATAAAGGTGTCGTTTGGGACGAACGCGCCTTCCTTCAGCGTCTGTTCCACTACGGGATGCCGGCCATCCACAATGGACAGCTTCCCATCATCGGTCATCTCAGGGCGTACGTAGTGGTTGTTGCCTGCCACTTTGGCAAGCGACACAAGCGCATCCAGCGTTTTAAGACCCAGGGCCGTTTTTTGCATGGGCTCGATAAGCGTGGCGATATGCTCCCGGATGGTAACGAACAGCTCCATCTCCAGCCGCACGGACTGCTCCTGGGCGCCCACGATTTTCTGCTCGATTTCCCTCAGTTCCGGCGTAATATAGCGCTCGCAATTGGCCAGCGTCTGCTTGCGCATGTACCTAAGCGGCACCAGTTCGTAATACGACTTGGTAACTTCAATATAATAGCCGAATATGCGGTTGTACTGGATGCGGAGGTTTTTGATACCCGTCTCCTGGCGTTCCTTGGCTTCAAGATCGAGAATCCACTGTTTCCCACTGGTAGAAGCTTCCCTGTAGCTGTCCAGGCGCTGGCTGTACCCCTCCCTGATGATGCCGCCGTCGGTAATGCTAAGCGGTGCGTCGGGATGGATGGACCGTTCGATCAATTCTGTAAGCTCCGCCATGGGATCCAGCATCGCTTCCAGGCTGATAAGCAGCTGGCTGTCAAGGGACCGCATCAGTTCCTTGATGGACGGCACCTTTTTCAGCGACCCCATCAGAGCCAGGCAATCCCTTGCGTTGATGCTCTTGTATGAGACACGGCTTAGCAGCCGTACTATGTCATACACGCCCCTAAGCTCATCGGAAAGGGACATGCATAGCACATGCTGGCTTAACAGGGATGATACGGCATCCAGCCGCAGGTTGATTTTCTCCTTGTCTACAAGGGGCTGCTCGATCCAGCTTCGAAGCAAACGTCCGCCCATTGCCGTTGAAGTCTGGTCCAGCAGCCAAAGCAGCGTTCCCTTTTTGGTGTGCCCCCGCAAACTTTCCGTAAGTTCCAAATTTCGCCTGGCGCTGCGGTCCAGTAACATGATCTGGCTGCTTGGATAAATGCGCAGTCCGGCAATATGCTCCAATGCGTTTTTCTGCGTTTCATTCAGATACAGCATCAGTGCGCCGGCTGCCAGCGCGCCTGCTTTATAATCTTCCGCAAGGCCCAAAGGTGATAAATCATTTAATTGAAAATGGCTGCACAGCGCACCTTGGGCTTGTGCAGGCTGGAAAGCGCCGTGGCTGTATTCGGTGCAGGATATATCCACGCCGGCAAACTTTCGCAATGTATTCAAATCGTTGGTGATGATCTCGCTGGGATTGATGCGAATCACTTCATCCGCCAGCGTATCCAGGTAGGGCTGTAATTGGTGTACGAAAAATTCGCCTGTGGATACATCCACAAACGCAAGGCCCGCGGTGATGCCCGTTAAGCAGACACAGAGCAGAAAATGATTTTCCCGCTCATCCAGCAGTGTGGAATCAATGATGGTACCCGGTGTCACAATGCGGATGACTTCCCGTTCTACCAAGCCTTTGCTCAGCGCCGGATCTGTCATCTGCTCGCATATGGCAACCTTGTAGCCTTTTTCAATCAGACGGGTGATGTAAACGGAAGCGCTGTGAAAAGGAACGCCGCACATGGGTGCCCGTTCCTCCAAACCGCAGTCTTTTCCCGTCAGCGTCAATTCCAGTTCCCGGGAGGCCGTGTGGGCATCCTCAAAGAACATTTCATAAAAATCGCCAAGGCGGAAAAACAGAATGCAGTCTTGATACTGTTCCTTGATCTGCAAGTATTGCTGCATCATGGGGGTGACCATCGCCATTCTGCCGCCTCCTAAGTATCCGATAAGAAGACTTTGGTACGCAAATAACAGACTTCAGTAACTTTAAATCACTGCTCGCAGCCGCTGCAGCCTTCGCAGGAGCCGGAACATCCACTTTTGGGCTGTTCTGTTTCCCCCGTCACTACAAACCGAATCAAGGCATTGACCTTATTCATCATGTTCGTAAATTCGGACCGTGCGGACTGCATGGCTTGAATCATAGGGAAGTTATTCATTTTCTTCTGCGCCGCATCCATTTCATCCCCCGCCGCGGTCAATTCACCCTTATCAAGATTGTTTTCCGCAAGCATATTTTCCACCCGGTTGCGCTTTTCAATAAAATCGGATATCAGACGTGAGGCTTCCTCATCTTTGGTAACTGCTTGTTCAGCCAGGCGCATGCGGATAAATTCATCACTGTCCAAAATGGACTCAGCCAATTGCTCGGCCTGTTCCAGTACATTTTTCATGATTCTTCTCCTTCAACAATTCGTTCTCCCCTGAGCGTGCTGACGCCGGAGGAAGTAATGGTTACGGGAATAATTTTCCCTATGTCTTCTTCCGACCCGGGAAAACTGATGGTAATATTCCGCATTCCTTTGCCGGATACCTGCTGAAAATCCCGCTTGGACAGGCTTTCCACCAGCACTTGTTCTTTTTGCCCAATCAGCTCCTGGTGGATTTGGGCCGTGATTTCTTCCTGGGCTTCAATCAGCCTTTTGATTCTATCCGAGGCCACTTCGGTTGGAATACGGCCTTCCATTTTAGCCGCGCTTGTTCCCTCACGGGGGGAATAAATGAAGGTAAAGGCGGCATCATAGCGTACCTCCCTCACAAGGGACATGGTGTCCAAAAACTGCGATTCCGTTTCGCCGGGGAATCCCACGATCAGATCGGTGGTGATGCCGATGCCCGGCACGGCTATTCGCAATTCTTCCACACGGCGCATGTATTGATCCCTGGTATAGCGCCGGTTCATGGCTTTCAAAATCTCGTCATTGCCCGATTGCACCGGAAGGTGAAAATGCGGGCAGATATGCTTGCCTTGTGCCATCACATGGATCAGCTCATCGGAAAGATCCTTAGGATGGGAGGTCATGAAGCGGATGCGTGGGATACCGATTTGGTCCAATTCCGCGAGAAGCTTGGGAAAGCTCATAGCTTCATCAAGGCCGCCGCCATACGAGTTCACATTTTGCCCCAGCAGCATGATCTCCTTCACACCGCCGTCGTACAGCTTTTGTGCTTCTGAAAGGATGCTTTCCGGGCTTCTGGAGCGCTCCCGGCCCCGCACATAAGGCACGATGCAGAAGGAGCAGAAGTTGTTGCAGCCGTACATGATGGTGATATAGGCTTGATAGGGCGTCGGGCGCCGGATAGGTATGTCCTCCGCGATCAGATCCTCCTGGAAGCATACTTCCACCACAGGTTTTGAGATTTCCAGTTCTTTATATAAAATCTCAGGAAAGCGGTGCAGGTTATGCGTACCAAAGGCGATATCGACAAACTTGTACTGGTTCAGCAGTTTATCGGCCATGCCCTGCTGCTGGATCATGCAGCCGCATACACCTATGAGCAGTTTTGGATTTTTCTTCTTCAACTCCTTGAGCCAGATCACATTCCCTAGCGCCCGGCGCTCCGCATTATCGCGCACGCAGCATGTGTTATACAGTACGAATCCGGCCTCTTCCTTTGTGGGCGATTCAGGAATGCCCATAGATTGCAGCATACCCGCCAGCTTTTCGCTGTCGTGCATATTCATCTGGCAGCCGAACGTAATGATGTGATACGACTTGGGCCTATAAGGGTGCTCCCGTATAAGGCTCATAAATCTGTTTTGCTGCTCTATTTCCTCCGGTGCTACAAACACCGGTTTCCTTTCACCCATTGGGGAAATCCTCCCTTTCCTGTCCGTCCTTTACGCGCACCCGGCCGCTTCCCGCACAATGTGGACAGGAAGATGACAATAAAAGGTGCAGTGGCGCTTTTGATTTTTTTCGTGTACATTCCACCAGCCCAAGAGTTGTATAGCCGTGAACCACGGTTTTCACCCGGTCGCGGCTGAGTTCCGTTTTTAACGTATCAAGAACCTCCTGCCGGTGGTGTTCCTCCTGCATATCAATGAAATCTATCAGAAGAATGCCGCCCAAACCGCGAAGCCGGACCTGCCTTGCGATTTCATGGCAGGATTCCTTGTTCAAGGTAAAAATCGTATCCTCCAGCAGCTTTTTTCCTGTGAATTTCCCAGTGTTCACATCGATCACGGTCATGGCTTCGCATAAGTCAAATATGAGATATCCGCCGCTTTTGAGCCAGACCTTGCGGTGAAGTGCCTTTTCTACCTGAGTAAGGATGCCGAATGTGCTTAATAGGTCACCATCGGGAACACGGGATACCTCAACGCCGGTAGGAGAAAGCTCCTTTACGTTGGTAACGATTCTTCCGATATCATGGGAAGGGTAGTCCCTTAATAATTCGTCAAAAGGAGCCAGGTTTTCATATAAAATCCGGGGAGCATTTTTTTGAGGGTACGACTTCTGTACTTCCTGCCATGCTTCCTGTAAAGACGCAATCTCCTTAAGGATATCCTCCCGGCAGGCGTTCAGCGCGGAGGAACGCATCACAAGCCCAGTACCAGAAGGCGCAAACTCCCGGCCAAGGCTTAGCAGAATTTCACGTTCCGATTCGTTTTTTACACGCTGGGAAACGCCTACAAACGTGTCAAGCGGCAAAAAGACCACAAATGTGCCGGGAAATGTAATGTCTCTTGTAAGATAGGCGCCTTTTTCCCCCACCGGATCCTTCTTCACCTGAACCATAATCTCCTGGCCCGTTTGCAGCGAAGGCTGGGCTTTTCTTTGATCCGCAAAGCCCGGCGCTTCCTTCAGGGGAAGAAAGCCGTTTTTTTCGAGGCCCAGGTTCACAAAGGCCGCGTCCATGCCCGGAACAATCCGCTCCACCCGGCCTTTGAAAATAGCGTTTGCAAGAGAGGAAGCCTTTTCCCTCTCATATACGTAGTATTCGCAAACCTCGCCGTCTTCCAGCAAGGCTGTATGGCAGCGTTTGTTCTCCTCAAAGAGTATGATTTCGCGCATAGGCGTTCCTTTCACAGGCTTTCCAGGGGGGTGAGCTCTCCATCCGGGCCTTTGCCCAAAAGGCATGTCCGTACCAGCGAATAGGAAGGGAATGGAACGCTTAAGGAGTCTGAAAGCGCGTACAGCAGCATGTCGGGTTTGCAGGTGGCTTCCTCCCTTAACGCCAGCGTGGCGGTAAGCACATAACCGTCCCCCGCCTGCAAAGCCGTCAGCATATAAATCATCGGCCTTATGTCACAGGGTTTTTCACCGCTTTTTGTTTTGCGCATGGCGGGGATCTCGCTTTTTTTCAAAAAGCCGGGAATGGCCTGTGCCAAAGATTCCCCAGCCGGGTTATCTATTTTCATCTCATACGTTGCAGCAAACAGCCTTGACATGGGCGCAGGATATGTATCCAAAACAGCCATTGCCGCTACGGCTTTCAAGGCGGGGGGCAAAGCAGAATTTAGTTTTGAAAGAAAAACTTCTTCTGCCACTTCCGATGCAAGGGCCACATCCATGATCTCCCGAAGGCCGGACGCACCTACGGACAGCGGAGCGGCAAAGTTCACCAGCATGTGGGGGTTGAAGCCCTGACTGTAAGCTACCGGAAGGCCGGTACGGCGAAGTATCCGCTGCATGGCGCGCATCAGGTCAAGATGACCGATATGGCGCAAGGGTTCTCCCTTTTCAAACACTACCAGCATCCTCATGGCTTGCATACCCCCTCAAAGCGCGTAAGGCCGCAGCCTTGGCAGCCCAGTCTGCAATCGGAAGTGGTTTGCGCCTGCATGGATTTTTCGTTTTCATGCCAAAGGAACTTTTTTGTGATGCCGGCATCAATAAAATCCCAAGGCAGCAATTCATCCTTGGCACGCTCCCTATTGGCATAAAAGGCAGGGTCAATGCCGCAGTTTTCAAATGCCTTGATCCACAAATCGTAATGGAATTGCTCCGTCCAGCCATCCAGGATACAGCCCAAGTGCCATGCTTCATACAGCACATCGGCCATTCTCCTGTCACCTCTGGCAAAGCAGGCTTCCAGAAAGCTCACCTCCGGGTCATGCCAGTTGAAGGCCACACCGCGGATGTTAAGTACCTTACGGAGATAGGCCTGTTTTTCCTTGATTTTTTCAAGCGTATCCTGCCCTGCCCACTGGAATGGCGTAAAAGGCTTGGGCACGAAGCTCGAAGCGCTGCAATTCACGCTCAGTCCCTTGGCCCGCTTTTCTCTGGGCAGCGCAAAATAGGCGCTGACCACGCTTTGAGCAAGTTCACCGATGCCATTCAAATCTTCGTTTGTTTCTGTTGGCAGGCCGATCATAAAATATAGCTTGATGGTGCTCCAGCCGCCCTCAAACGCATCGGAAACGGTGCGCAGCAGGTCCTCCCTGGTCACGCCTTTGTTGATTACATCCCGCAAGCGCTGGGTACCGGCTTCCGGAGCAAAGGTCAAACCGGACTTGTGTACCTTCTGTGTTTGGGCAAGCGATTCTTTCACAATGCTGTCAATGCGCAGCGAAGGCAAGGAGATGGCTACTCTCCTATCCGCAAATTTCTGCATCAACTCTTTGGCCAGTTCAGGCAGGCAGGAATAATCGCCGCTTGATAGGCTGGACAGGGAAATTTCTTCATAACCCGTACTGTTTTCCAGTTGTTCGGCCAGATGAAGCAGCTTTTCAAGGCTGCGTTCCCTTACCGGACGGTAAAGCATGCCCGCCTGGCAAAAGCGGCAGCCACGGGTGCAGCCGCGCATGATCTCCAGCATGATCCTGTCATGAACGATTTCCGTATAAGGCACGGGAATGCTTTCCGGATAAAAGGCTTTATCCAGGTCAAGCACAACGCGCTTTTGAATTTTCGCCGGAGCGTCTTCACAATTCGGTTTAAAAGAGGAAAGCGTACCGTCCGTATTCCAGGAAACATCGTACAGAGCGGGAACGTATATACCCGGAATCTGCGCAAGCTTCGAAAGCAGTTCCTTTCGGCCGGCCCCGCCTTTCTTCCAATCACGGACGGTTTGCAGAACCTCAAGCGTAGCCTCTTCCCCGTCCCCTAAAACAAATGCATCTATAAAGGCGTGCAAAGGCTCTGGATTGAAGGCGCATGGCCCGCCGGCGATGACAAGCGGATCGTCTATTCCCCTGTCCCGTGACAAAACAGGCACACGCCCAAGCGACAGCATCTCCAGTATATTCGTATAGCTCATTTCATACTGGAGCGTGAAACCTACGATATCAAATGCGTTCAGAGGCGTTCTTGTTTCCAGGGAAAACAAAGGTACGCTGTTTTCCTTCATAAGGGCAAGCATGTCCACCCAAGGCATACATACACGCTCACAAAGGGCATAAGGCTGGCTGTTGATGATGGCATAGAGTATTTTCATGCCAAGGTGGGACATGGCGACTTCATACGTATCGGGAAAACAAAAGGCAAACGTCACATCGGCGTCAGCCCAGGGTTTAATAGCTGAATTCATCTCACCGCCAGTATAGCGGGCAGGCTTTTGCACTTTGTCCAAAAGTGCTTCGATCTTAAGCTGCAAAAGGGTTCCTCCTAAGCGATAATACGACTTTAACTGTACCATGAAGCCGCCCGGTGGTCAACTGGTATCATTAAAAAGATGAAAAAAGCCTCCCGTTTTTGTCGGGAGGCTGCGTCTTATGGTTTTTACTCCTCGGGCTTGTCCTTTTTGTTCGGTTTCTTCCAGCCGATGGTGATGCCCACACGCATATCGGCTGCCCGCCAGGTGACGTTGTGGAAACCAACTGCATCCAGCGTAGCCAGCATTTCATGCTTGCCGTACAGAACGGGAGACTGCAAATCATCCTCCCAATGGCCTGAAAAGCAATTGTATAATTGCCGGAGCGGCGCCGGATACCATGTGGTAGCCAGCAAAAACTGCCCGCCGGGCTTCAATACCCTGAGCGCTTCCTTCAATACCTTGCCGGGATCTTCCATAGCATAAAAAGGAAGACCGCACATCACCACGTCGAAGGAGTTTTCCTTCCAGGGTATGTCCTCAGGCTGGGCAAACAGGATATCGGCATCCGGAAGCATTGCACGTACGGAACGGTACTGCTCCACGGAGGATGCAATGCCGCATATGCTGCATTCTATCTCCTTGCTGATCATGCTCAGCAGTGCTCCGTTGCCGCAGGCCATATCCAATACTTTATCACCGGCATCAATGGCGGCCCATTGAGCCAGTGCATGCATAGCAGGGGTCATTCTCCCCTTCACCGCCACAGCCGGCTTCGGCAGTGTGGCATGATTTTCCGCTTTTGAAAGCATTTGTGTGCCTCCTTGCGGGTGTATACCCTTATTTCATACACCCGTAGTGATTATAGCACACTTTAG
>JAEZJP010000159.1 GCA_023415715.1 Bacillota bacterium | reverse complement strand
AACGCCCTGGAAGAAGAAGGCTATATCTATAGAAAGCCGCGCAGCGGCAGTTATAAATCGGAAAGGGATCCCGCAAACGGAAAATCCCTGGAAGGCTTTGCCCGTGATGCGCACAAAAGATTTGTAGGCGTGATCATGCCGCAGTTTGATCCATACTGCACCGAGATCGTAGCGGGCCTGGAGCGCTACTTTCTGCAAGCGGGATACAATATTGTACTCCGGCTGAGCCGCGCTTCTTCCCAATTGGAAGAGAATGCGCTCAAGGAACTCACCGCGATGGAGAGCGTCGCCGGGATCGTTTTGTTCCCCACCAGCAGGCGCTTTTGCGGGGATCAATTGCTTCGCATGCAGCTGGACCGCTATCCCATCGTGCTCATCGATACGATTTTTCGGGAGCTCTCGCTGGACAGCGTCTCCCACGACCACTACAAGGGCGCCTTCGACATGACCAATTACCTGATCGACATGGGACACGAAAAGATCTGCTTTTTGACCTCCGCCATATCGGAGGCCTACAGCCGTCAGGAACGGGTGCGCGGCTTTCAGGACGCCATTTTATGCCGGGACATGATATTTGACAAGCGAATGGTGTATGAATTTGGCATCGAGCAGACGGAGGGGCAGTATCGGAATTTCCTGGACAGGATCGCGAACGCAGATATAAGCTGTGTGTTCTGCGGAGACGATTATATCGCAAAAGAATTGCTGAACGAGGCGCTGTCGCGGGGCATCCGCGTGCCGGAGGATCTATCCATCGCCGGGTATACGGATAACGTCTTTCTCAGTTTCATGTCCATCGGGCTCACCACGGTCAGGCAGCCTGTAAATCGCTTTTGCAAAGAGGTAACCGCGCTCCTGATGCGGCGGATTGAAGATCCGTTAAAAGCAATCGAATCGAACAAAATCGAAACCGAAATCATTCAGCGGGAGAGCGTCAAAAGGGTTCCCGCAGTTACATGACCCTTTTTCATGATTATCATCGAGAAAAACAGATCAAAATACTCCCCCGCCCTTATATAAAGGAGCGGGGGTTGTTAGTATGCTTTGCGCGTACACTATCCTTTGAACGGTATTCTTAAAAAACGGTTTCCTCCACCTCTTGGCGAATAGGGATGGCTACCGATGCTCCCAGCCGGGACACGCATATGGCCGCAGCCTTGGCAGCCAACTGCATGCAGGCGGGAATATCCTTCCCCTCCATCCACGCACCCAGGAAATAACCCATAAAGGTATCCCCAGCCCCGGTAGTGTCCACCGCCTTCACAGGATAGGCGTTTTGCCGGTAAATCTGACCATCCTTATAAACCAGCGCACCGTGTTTGCCCAGCGTTTCCACAATCATGGCCCCGGGATACCGCCTGCTAAGGGAGCTTAGCACATCTTCTCCCTCCCCCGCGCCTGAAAGCGCCTGCGCCTCGATTTCGTTCACAAACAGTATGTCCGCCAGGTGAAGGGGCAAATTGAAAATATCGTTGGTAATGGGCGAAGGGTTGAAGGCAATGAGCATCCCCTTGTCATGGGCTTTTTGCATGATCTGGGGGAGCATGTTGATTTCATTTTGTGTTGTCATAAGGTCGCCCGGACCGAAGGGACGCAAAGCCTCCTCCACCTGACCCTCATCCACCATCAGGTTTGTGCCGCCATAGAGCAGGATGCTGTTTTCTCCGCTGTCGCTTAACTGTATCACCGTATGGCCGCCCAAAGCGTCATGCGTGCGTACCAGTGATGTATCCACACCGCTTTCCGATAGAGCGGCCTTAAGCGTCTGTCCATCTTCGCTGCGGCCCACATTGCCCGCATGACTGACCTTTATCCCACATCGCGCCATGGCGATGGACTGATTGAGCCCTTTGCCTCCGCAAACGCTCACGCGGCTAAAGCAGGATATTGTTTCCCCGGGCCGCACAAAATCCTTTACCCTGTACACATAGTCCATATTCAAAGACCCGAAGCTGAGTACCTTCATAAAATGCCTCCAACAAAAATATGCATCTTTTATAGGTATGACAAGCCTTATCACTTTTCCTTTTTTATTTTGCCCGTATTTCATGTTTCGTTCATACAGACGGTATATTTTATATCCTGAAATACTTCACTGGAGGAAACACGATGCAAGCTCATAAAAAGAGGAAACGGAAAATCATATGGATCGCGATATTTTTGGTGCTGGCCCTGATCGTTGCCTACGGTATCTTTCTGAGGCCCCGGAAGCCGAAATATGACACGGAAACAGCCAAGACCCAGGATATCGCAACGTATTACAGCTTCTCCGGCAACGTGGAACCGGGCGATGAAAAGGTGGTTACATCCACCTCTCCCGTTCGCGTGAAATCCCTTCCTATTGAGGAAGGCACAGTAGTCGAAGAAGATGACGATATCATCATCCCCAAAAGCGGCAGCCGTGTGGAAGCCGGCATGGACGGCGTACTGGCCGAAATCTATGTGGATGTGGATGACACCGTTCCCGCCGGGCGCGACCTGTTCCGCATTGCAGATTACGATCATCCCGTCGTCGCGTTCCGTGTGGATGAGTATGACGTGGGCGCCTTGAGCCTTAACATGGAGGTCTCCGTTTACATAAGCGCCCTGGACAAGACGCTTACCGGCACCATCACCGAAATCGGCCGGGAGGCCAACGTATCAGGCAATATTGCCTATTACGACGCCAAAGTGGCTGTGCCCCAGGACGGCACACTGCGCATGGGCATGAGCGCGGAAGTCACCGCTTTGAAGGACAAGGCGGATATGGCCACCACCATATCGCTGAAGGCCGTGCAGTTCGATGAAGGCAGCGAGCCATACGTATACTGCTACAGCCGGGGCGAGGAAATCGTGCGCCAGCCCGTGCTGCTTGGCATCAACAACGGCAGTATCGTACAGGTTCTGGACGGTGTCAAGTCCGGCGAAACGGTGCTTATCCCCAAGGATGACAGCTTGGCCGTGATGCCCTTCCGCGGTATTAGAGACCAGTAAGGAGAAACCAAATGCAAGAACCGATTGTCGCCATGCGCAACATACAAAAAACCTACCGCATGGGCGAGGAAGATCATCAGGTGTTGAAAGGTATTTCCTTTACCGTGGAGAAGGGCGAATTCGTGGCCATCCTTGGCCCATCCGGCTCCGGCAAATCTACGCTGATGAACATACTGGGCTGTTTGGATACGCCCACAGCGGGCGAATATATATTGCACGGGCGTCGCATTCAGGAACTGGATGAGGAAGAACTGGCTGTTGTCAGAAGCAAAGAGGTCGGTTTCATCTTTCAATCCTTCCAGCTGCTGCCCCGGATGAACGCCGTGCGCAACGTGATGCTGCCCTTGATATACGCCGGCTTTCCGCAAAAGGACCGGGAAGACATCGCCGTCAAAATGCTGCAAAGGGTGGGCCTTGATGATAAGCTGCACCATTTTCCCAATCAATTATCCGGCGGCCAGCAGCAGCGGGTAGCCATCGCCAGGGCGCTTTCCACCAACCCTACCATTCTCCTGGCCGACGAGCCTACCGGAGCCCTGGACCAAAAGACGGGCCGGCAGGTGATGGCGCTGTTCCATGAGCTCAACGAGGAAGGCCATACCATCCTCATGATCACCCACGACGCGTCTATCGCCGCACACGCAGGCCGGATTGTCCGGCTGCTGGACGGCCGGCTGACGGAAGGGGAGGAGGAAGAAGAGGATGTTTAAAGAAAGCCTTGAGATGTCCATTCAAAATATCAAAAGCAATAAAATGCGTTCGTTTTTGACGATGTTGGGCATCATCATCGGCGTAACTGCCATCATCGCCCTGATCACCACCGTGCAGGGTGTTACGGATGAAGTTACAGCCCAGTTTGAGGAACTTGGCGCCGGCAAGATCACCGTACGCGCTCCCGGTACACCGCTTAAAAACGGCCTGTTTGACAGCGACATTCAAAAGCTTAACCAGATGGAAAATGTATCGGGCATCTCCCCCACCGTATCCTTTTCCGCCAATGTGGTGGCAAACCAAAACGTGCTGGAGGATGTAAGTGTCGAGGGCCGCAACGATATATATTTCAGCAGCAACACAAAGCTTATAAACCTTGGCCGCGGCCTTACTCCGCTTGATATGGATGCGGAAGACCGTGTCTGCGTGATCAACAAGCCCCTGGCCGACGAACTGTTTTTCGGCCAGGAGCCGCTGGGGCAAAAGATTCTGGTGGAGGGCCATACCTATACCATTGTGGGC
>JAEZJP010000129.1 GCA_023415715.1 Bacillota bacterium | reverse complement strand
CATCAGCCCCGAATCCGCACCGGTCAAGCGCCTTGTGCAGGATGCAAGGGAAAGCGGGAGGCTGATCGATGCCACCTATGGCCGGCGGACCAGGGCAGTCATCGTCATGGACAGCGATCATGTGGTGCTTTCCCCTGTACAGCCAGAAACGGTGGCCAACCGCTTGAATGCGCGGGATACATCGTCCGGCGAGGATGAAGGAGAGGAATAGGGGAATGCAGGTACTTAGAAAGGGCATGCTTCTGGTGATTTCCGGACCTTCGGGAACGGGAAAGGGTACGCTGGCACAACGGCTTTTGAAGGAAGACCCAAGTTTCAGGTTTTCCGTCAGCGCCACCACGCGGGCGCGCCGCAGCAATGAGACGGAAGGCGTTCATTATCACTTTATTTCCGATGAGCGCTTTGACCAGCTTTTGGCGGAAGATGCCTTTTTGGAACACGCCGTGGTGCACGGCCACCGCTATGGAACACTCAAATCACAGGTGTATGAGAGCGTGGAACGCGGCGAAAATATTCTGCTGGATATCGACCCGCAGGGTGCCCGCAAGGTGATGGAAAAAGAAAAGGACTGCGTGACTGTGTTCATCTTGCCGCCCAGCTACAAGGCATTGGAGGTAAGGCTCCATACCAGGAATACGGATGATCCTGTGGAAATCAAGCGCCGCCTGGGTAATGCGCGGGGAGAGATTGAGCAAATATCCCGGTACCAGTATGCGGTGGTGAACGATATACTGGATTTGGCCTATGAACAGCTGTACAGTATAGTGACTGCCGAAAAGCAAAGAACAATCCGGTTTTTTCCGACCGTTTCGGAAGAATAGAAGTTGTAGGAGGAATGACCAATGTCTATCGTTGAACCGACCATTGTGGAACTGAGCGAAAAGGTGGATTGCCGCTATACCCTGGTTGTGGAAACAGCAAAGCGTGCCCGCCAGCTTGTGGCTGGGAGCCAGCCTCTTCTTGACCGCAAGGAAATGAAGCCGCTTAAACTGGCTGTGGAGGAGATCAACCGGGGCTTGATTACCTATGCCCGCAACGCGGAAACCGAGGATTAACAAATGACACTGCAGGGAAAAGATATCGTTCTTGGGGTGACGGGCGGAATCGCCGCCTATAAGGCGGTGGAAGTGGCCTCCAGACTGCGCAAATTGGGTGCGCAGGTGTTTGTCATCATGACGAAAAACGCCTGCGAGTTTGTGACGCCCCTCACCTTTGAAACGATATCCAACCATCCCGTGGTGACGGATACTTTTGAGCGCCCGGAAACCTGGGAGGTGGAGCACATAGCCCTGGCCAAACGGGCGTCCCTTTTTTGCATTGCCCCCGCCACGGCCAACATACTGGCGAAAATGGCCCATGGTATTGCCGATGACATGCTTTCCACCACAGTGCTGGCCACCCGTGCCCCCATCCTTGTGGCACCGGCCATGAACACCAATATGTGGGAGGCGGAGGCAACCAGGGAAAACATGAAGGTGCTGGAAAAGCGCGGAGTCTTGACCGTTGGGCCCGGCACTGGCTTTCTGGCGGAAGGCACAAGCGGCGTTGGCCGTATGGCTGAGCCGCAGGAGATTGTGGATGCGATCGAAAATTGCCTTGATGCAAAGCAGGATATGGCCGGCCTAAGTGTGTTGGTGACCGCCGGACCTACCAGGGAGCGTCTTGACCCTGTGCGCTATCTCACCAATGATTCTTCCGGCAAAATGGGCTATGCCATTGCCGGACAGGCGCAAAAGCGCGGCGCCCGGGTAACGCTGGTGAGCGGGCCTGTGCATCTTTGTGCACCTCAAGATGTCGAGCTCATAAATGTCGAAACCACGCGTGAATTGTATGAAGCGATGATTTCGCGCTGCCAGGAGTACGATGTCATCATACAGGCGGCAGCCCCGGCGGATTACCGCTTTGCAAATCCAAGTGACCAAAAGCTGAAAAAGCATGGGGGAGAGGCGCTTACCCTTGCGATGGTAGAGAATCCCGACATTGCCGCCGCAGTGGGAGAACGCAAAAAGCCAGGGCAGACACTGGTATGTTTCGCCGCCGAAACGGAAAACCTTGTGGATAACGCCAAAGCCAAGCTGAAAAAGAAGAATGCGGATATGATCGTTGCCAATGATGTTTCAAAGCCCGGCGCGGGATTTACCGTGGATACCAATATCGCCACCTTGATTACCGCAAAAGGCGCCATCGAACGCCCGCTGCAAAGCAAGGTGCAATTGGCGGACGATATACTGGATACGGTGCTTTCCTTGAAATCGGAATGATATAGTCCCTTACAAGCTTACAGGTTTTGAACATTGCGCCGCTCTTTTGAGCGGTTTTTTGATGCCCAAAATTGTTTTTTTTGGGGTCTTGTTCGTTTTGGTCAATGGGCTATAATGAAAACCGACCCGGTCAGTCAATGAAAGGGGGAGGCATATTGAACGAAAAGTTTTTTGACTTGCCCAAGGAAAAGCAGGACCGCATATTGAACGCCGCCCTGCGATCCTTTGGGGAGAGCGGTTACAAACGGGCGATCACTGACGATATCGCATCAACGGCTGGTATCTCCAAGGGGCTGCTATTCCATTACTTTCACAACAAGCGCGAATTGCTTCAATATGTTTTCGAATACAGCATCCGTTTTATCAAGCAGAAGATGGCAGGATACAATTTTCAGGCGGAAAAGGATTTTTTCGCACTGATGGTCAAAACCCACTTTGCAAAGGTGGAGATCATGCATACCTATCCCTACATCTTCGATTTTCTGATGAATATCATCCTTCGGCGGGACCAGGAGGCGTCGGGGGTTGTGGATGTTTACAATGCCAATTTCCTTGCGAATCAGAAGGAAGGGATTTTGAAGCTCATTGACAGGAGCAAGTTCAAGGAGGGTGTGGCTCCGGAACTGGTGCTGGATCTTACTTTCTGGAGCGCCCAGGGATTTATGGACATGGAGTACCGCCCTGGAGAAATGGATTTTGAAAAACTCAGCGAGAAGTATCTCGTCTGCCTCGACATGATGCGCAGGCAGTTTTACAAGGAGGAGTATCTTTGAACATCATTGAGATCAGCCATTTAACCCGGGATTACGGCGGAGGCAGGGGAGTCTTCGACCTTTCTTTTTCCATTCCCAAGGGTGAGGTCTTCGGCTTCCTGGGCCCAAACGGCGCCGGGAAAACCACCACCATCCGCCATTTGATGGGGTTCGTAAGGCCTGAGAAAGGGAAACTATCCATCGGCGGTCTGGACTGCTGGCAAAAAACATCCGATATCAAAAAAACGCTGGGATATATCCCCGGGGAAATGGCTTTCCCGGAGGATATGACGGGCATTGGTTTCCTCCGCTTCATGGCAGAATACCGTGGCCAGAAAGACTTTACAAGAGCCGAAAAGCTTATGGAGCAATTTGAACTGAATCCTAAAGGAAAGCTAAAAAAGATGTCCAAGGGCATGAAGCAGAAGGTGGGCATCATCTGCGCCTTCATGCATGATCCCGACGTGCTTTTGCTGGACGAACCAACCAGCGGACTGGACCCGCTGATGCAGAACCGATTCATCGACCTCATCCTGGAGGAGAAGCAGCGGGGTAAAACAATATTGATGTCCTCCCACCTGTTTGAGGAGGTTGAGCGCACCTGTGACCGGGTAGGTATACTAAAGGAGGGACATCTGGCAGCAGTGGAGGATACTGCATCCCTGAAAGCCAAGAAGCAGAGATCCTATGTTGTTACGCTTTCCGATGAGGAAGCGGCTAGGGCGTTTGCTTTGGAGAAGCTTCATGTAGCTTCTCTGGAGAAAAACCGTGTCACGGTCATTGTGCGACAGAATATGCAATCATTTATCCAAGCCATGGGCCGCCATCCGGTAACTAACATTGATGTGGCAGAGCAGAGTCTTGAGGAAATTTTCCTGCACTACTATGGGGCTAATATAGGGGGGATGGAAAATGATCAACGGACGGCTTTATAAAAAGGGTGTACAGTCAAACTACGTCACAGTAATCATTTTCATCGGCGTACTGGCGATGTATTTTTCTATGATCATCTATATGTTCGACCCCAAACTGGGGGAGACGCTTAAACAGATGGTAGAGGCTATGCCGCAATTGATGGCTATGTTCAATATGGATGAGGCGGGAAGCACGCTTACGTCTTTTGTTACCAATTATCTCTACGGTTTTTTAATGGTGCTCTTTCCAATGGTGCTTGTGATCATGCTGGCCAACCGGCTGGTGGCAAAGCTTGTAGATACGGGCTCCATGGCTTACCTGCTGGCGGCGCCCAGGAAACGGCTGACCGTTGTCATGACGCAATGGGCAGTACTGCAATCGTCGCTTCTTGTGGTGATCCTGTTCTGTATGGCATTCGGCATCGCAGTAAGCGAGGTCATGTTTCCCGGCCAGCTTGATATGGCTGCCTTCCTGCGGCTGAATATTGGCGCGTTCCTTTTGCATTTTGCCATTGGTGGCATCTGCTTTTTTGCTTCCTGCATCAGCAATGAGACGCGTCAGTCTCTGGCTATCGGGGCAGGGGTGCCGGTTCTGTTTTACCTGATCAGCATGCTTTCCAATATGGGCGGCAAGCTGGACTGGCTGAAATATGGCACTATTATTTCCTTGTTTGACGAAGTGGGACTTTCCAACGGGGACAGCGCAGCCATGGCCGGCCTGCCTATTCTTGCGGGGATCGGGATCGTATTGTATGCCGCGGGGATGGCAGCGTTTCAAAAAAGGGATCTGCCCCTGTGACCAGGGACGCTGTCCCTGGACCCTGCCAAAGGAATATATCCCTTTGGAATCCCTATTCTGATTTGAAAAGCATAGTAAAACTATCCGGCCGGATGATTTTAAACGAACAATAAAGCAATCAAAAACCTGCCCTTTACAAGGCGCAGGTTTTTGTGGATGAGAGAAAGAAAAAAAGCCTTCTCCTTGAGGAGAAGGTGGCACGAAGTGCCGGATGAGGTGTTTTATATCACAAAAATTGCTGCCCGTCAGCATGGCTCTGCCGGGCAGCATCATTTTGTATGTTACTTATTTCCCCAGAATCTTTTTCGCTGTCGCTGCGGCATTTGCAGCCGTGAAGCCGTATGATTCGAACAGCTTGCCGGCAGGGGCGGAAGCGCCGTAATGGTCGATGCACAGCGCCGTGCCGTCCAGACCAACATACTTGTACCAGGGCATGGAGGTACCGGCTTCCATGGCCACCCGTGCTCGGACCTTTATAGGCAGAACGCTTTCTTTATATTCTGCGCCCTGCTGGTCATACAGTTCCATGCAAGGCATCGACACGACCCTTGCATCGATATTCTCCTCCCACAAAAGCTTCTGTGCCGCCATCATGGGAGCTATTTCGCTGCCACTTGCCATTAAGATAACTTCCGGAGTCTGCTTCTTGCTGTCAGAAAGGACATAGCCGCCTTTATATGCCTTTGGGCCGCTGCCGCTTTGCAGGGGCAGGTCCTGCCTGGTTAAAATAAGACAGGTGGGCAGGCCGCTTAAGATGGCGGTGAGCCAGCCGGCAGCCGTTTCAGGGCCATCAGCCGGGCGGAATACAAGCAGGTCGGGAATGGCACGGAGCCCGGCCAAATGCTCAATGGGCTGATGGGTAGGCCCATCCTCACCCACGCCGATGGAATCATGGGTCAGAACGTAGGTGACGGGAGCTTTCATGATAGCCGACAGACGCATGGCGTTTTTCATATAATCGCTGAATACGAAGAACGTGGCGCAATAGACCCTGAGCCCCCCATGTATCGCCAAACCGTTGGAAATGGCAGCCATGGCATGCTCACGGACGCCAAAGTGCAGGTTACGGCCGGCCCTGTTTTCAGCGCTGTAATCGCCGCCGTTTTTGATGAGCGTCTTGGTGGAGGGAGCCAGGTCTGCGGAACCGCCCACTAGATTGGGGATCCTTTGGGCCAGGCGGTTAATCATTTCAGAGGAGGTGTTGCGGGTAGCCATCTTCTCTGGGAACTGCCACAGGTCGTCCCCGCTCAGAGCGCCTTCCGGCAGCTTTTCAGAGAACCACACATCCCACTCAGCAGCCATTTCCGGATAGGCCTTTTTGTACTCCGCAAACAGCTTGTTCCAGGCCGCTTCGCCTGCAGCGCCTTTTTTCGCGACTTCGGCGGCATGCTCGTACACCTCAGGCAGAACATAGAAGGAATCTTCCGGCATGCCAAGGGTGACCTTGGCGGCCTGCACGCTGTCTGCGCCCAAAGGCTCGCCATGGGCGCTGGCTTTGCCGGCCTTGCTGGAGCCGAACCCGATGGTGGTGGGGACCACGATCAGGGAGGGGCGCTCATCCGCCTTGGCGGCTGAAATAGCGGCGGAAATCTGATTTACATCATTGCCGTCCGCTACGCGCTGAACATGCCAGCCATATGCTGCAAAGCGGGCGCCAACGTCCTCTTTCATGGCGATGTCGGTATTGCCCTCAATGGAAATCTCATTGTCGTCATACAGAAGGATCAGCTTGCCAAGCATCAAAGTGCCTGCCAGGGAGGCAGCCTCGCCGGAGATGCCTTCCATCATGCAGCCGTCGCCGCAGAAGCAATACGTGTAATGATCCACTACATTGTAACCGGGCTTGTTGAACTTGGCGGCCAGCATGGTTTCTGCCATGGCAAAGCCCACAGCATTGGCGACGCCCTGGCCCAGGGGGCCTGTGGTTGTTTCCACGCCTGCAGTGTGGCCATACTCGGGATGGCCGGGCGTTTTGCTGCCCCATTGACGGAAGGATTTCAAATCATCCATGGAAAGGCCATAGCCGAAAACATGGAGCAAGGTGTATAAAAGCGCGCTGGCATGGCCTGCGGACAGGACGAAACGGTCACGGTCCTTCCAGGCGGGATTGGCGGGATTGTGGCGCATGGCCTCAGCCCATACGGCATATGCCATGGGCGCCATTCCCATGGGGGCGCCTGGATGGCCGCTGTTGGCCTTTTGCACGGTGTCGGCGGCCAGAACGCGAATGGTATTGATGGTTTTTTCCGTAATGTTCATTTCCGCAATCCTCCAATATTTTTATTCATGATGCTTATCCATCTCTTCCAGGATGGGCTGAATGTCAATGCCCGGCGCACCCCTGATGGCTTTTAACAGCGATTCCAGCATATGCTTCATGCCGCCCGATACGTCGCTTTCCACATTCAAAGGAAGCACGGGATCGTGCACCGACAAGCGCAAAAGGAACCAGCCGTTTTGGATACCTTCGCACAGATCAAAATTAATGCGCACGCCCTCCCGGCTGTCTTTTGCGATATGCCATTCTTCCATAGACGCGGCATAATCAAGAACCTGCTGGATTGCCGCCTTGCCAGCCAAGCGGAAATCGGCGGCGGTGATTTTCAGCCGGATTTCTGCGCTTTCCACCGGCTCCCGCAGTTCCGCGATCAGGCTGCCCAGCGTTTTGCCCGCCTGCTTGCGCTTCATGGCTTCCACGATGAGAAGGGTTACCAGGTACATGCCGTCGTCGAGAAAATGGTTTTCCCGAAAGGCGGCATGGCCGCTGGTCTCAATGGCCAGGGGGCAGTCGATGCCGTTTGCGTTCAGGCGGACAGCCTCGTCTATCACGTTGCGATAGCCACGCTTGTAGCGGTAGTGCGTGCCGCCCCATTCCGTAATAAACTCCGCCAAACCCGAGGATGTGACTGAATCGGTGACAATGGTCTGTCCCTGCTTTTCGCTGAGCAGTATGGCGGAAATCAATGCAATCAGCCGGTTGCGGTTAATTTCCCGTCCCGTATCGTCCACAATGGCTGCCCTGTCGCAGTCCGCGTCAAAGATCACACCGAGATCTGCTTTTACCCGTCTGACAGCGGCGGATACGGAGGCCATGGCGTCTTCATTTTCGGGATTGGGTATGTGATTGGGGAACATGCCGTCAGGCTCCAAAAACTGGCTGCCGTCCACCCAGGCGCCCAAGTCTTGCAGCATACCGGCGTAAAAGCCGCCCGCGCCGTTGCCGGCGTCCACTGCCACGTGCAGGCCCTGAAGAGGCTGTGACCCGTTTATGCCCAATCCCTTTTTGATTCGGTCCGACAACTGCTTTTGATAGGCGGGCAAAAAGGGCTTTTGCAAGATACTGCCGCTACCTTTCAGGCTGTCCAGGGGAAGTGATGAAGCGTACTGCAAAAGATTTGTGATCTCTTCCCCCGAGAGCCCGCCCTTTTCCTCAAAAAACTTCAGGCCATTCAGATTATATGGGTGATGGCTGGCGGTGACCATGACCGCGCCATCCGTCTTGAAGCCTTCGGTGAGGATGCTCATGTACATGGCGGGCGTTGTGCACAGCCCGAAATCCAGCACATTGGCGCCTGATAGTGCCATGCCTTTTGCGGCGGATAACAGGAGTTCCGGCCCGGAAATACGGGAATCCCGGCCAATGGAAACGGTGAGTGATTCCGCAGCTTTGCCCGTATGATCACAGAGCATGCGCACAAAGGCCGCGCCAAGCGCCTGAGCCACGTTTGAAGTCATTACCGCATTCTCGCCCACGGCCACGCCGCGCACGTCGCTGCCGCTTTTTAGGGCCATCCAGTCCATACAAACCTCCTTGCTGTGGGGAGAAAAAAACGTTCACATTTGGTCGGGAGTATTTGAGATTTCCTCCATCAGGCCGCGCAACGCCTTGTACATCGGAGCCAATGCTTTGAAATCCCGTGCTACGCGGTTTACGATGTCGGGTGAATATATCCAGTTGAGCTGTGTAGCCGACTGGTGGATATAGAGCTCCTTGGATGTATACCAGGGATGCAATTCAGGCGGGATCTGTTCCGGCACGGCCATGCGCTTGAAGGATTCACCGCCCATTTGCAGTGTGTTTTCCGCAAGACGGCAGCTTTCCAGCATATCGGCGAAAGCCTTCGGATTGGCGGCCATGCGGCGGCGCATCAGGTCAAATACGGGCCTGTTCTCACCCCAGAAGCCCATGCCCCAGCCGGTGGACTCCGGCGAAACCTCGAACCAGTACATAAGGCTTCCTTCCCTTGGTTCCGCCGCTTTTCTAAACAGAAGCCAAAGGTGGTCGCGAAAGGGGGATTTGTCTCTGGTGAAACGTACATCGCGCCGGATGCGGGCCAGGCACTTAGCTGGGCGCACCTCCATGCCGCTGTCGATTTCACGCATATGGGGCGCCATTTCGTCAATGAAGGCATAAAAAGGCGCCTGCACATTCTGAATGTAGTCCTCTTTGTGCTCCTCAAAAAACGTTACATGGTTGTTAAAGCGCAAACTAAGGAAAAACTGGATAGCTGCCTCCGGAAAACCCGCAAACATGTGACACCTCCGTGTTCTGCCCGTATGATTATACCCGGAATTTACATTGGAAGCAACTGCATGTCCGAAAAAATAGAGTTGCTATAGCTCCATCTGCGAAAAAAAGGGCCGCCATTGCCGGCGGCCCTTTAACGCATATCCAACTTACATATCCGCGGGTTTTTCATTGGTGCCGGTTCTTGCTGTCCGGCGGTGGCGGGTATAGCCGGGTGAGTTTGTCTGCTCATCATCCTGATCAGCAGGCTCGTCATCCATCTTGGGGCCTTGAGACCTGGCCAGGCGGTAGTGGCCTGTGCCGCCGGAAAGGATGGCTGCTTCCTCCTCCGTCAGCTCATGATACGCTTCCTCGGCCTTGGGGAGATCATCCTGATCTTCGTCGGGAGCGGATGTGTCATTTTCCGTGCGGTGCTCGCCCCTGACATATTTCATATGAGGCAGTTCATCATCCTGAAGCGTAAGGAGCGTATCGGCCTCCGGCTCATCCCGGCCTTCATCATCTTCCCGATAGGTCACGGGAAGTTCATCCGCTTCATCGCCCTCGCTGGGCGCTGTATAATCCCTGCGCGTTCCCCGCTCCAGGTGATCCAGCGCGGCCTCTGATTGCCTTCTCTGAGCAATACGCCTGGTGAAAGCGACCATCAGCATAATCAGGCTGACACCCAGAAGTGTAATAAACACGCCGAACAGGAAGTTCGTTACATTTTTGGCGGTGGTAAAGGCAGGGGGAAGCCCGGCGCTTTTGGGGATCGGTTCCGTGATCAGAGGCTGCGGAGTGCGCTGGGGCACGGTGGTGGGCTCAGGCGTGGGCACGGAATAGGTAATGTCAACAGGATTGCTTTCAAAGGTTGCTTCGTTGCCCAGCAGGTCCTTGCAGACGGCCGTGAACTGGAACTTGCCGGCCATGGAGATGTTGGTGTCCCTCGTTATTGTTTTGGTCTCGCCTGCCTTGATGGATGTGAAGGTATACAATGTCGTGCTGCCGTGGCGCAAAAGCACATCTTTCGCTTCGGACTCGCTGGCGTTTGTTACGGAGATTTCAAAACGCACCAGCGCCGGCTCACTGTATACTTCCAGTTTGTCCGCTGTGGCGTTCACGGTAAGAACCAGCTTCTTGTTTGGGTCAACGGCATTCACGGATACTTTATCGGTGCTGACGCTGACTTCATTTCCGGTATTGTCGGTGGCGTGAACGGTGAAAGTATACTCACCGCTGGCCAGCATGGTGATTTCCTTTTCCAGCGTTTTGGTTGCGCCCGCAGCCAGTTCCTGATTGGAGAAAACTTCCCCTAGTACCGGGTCGGTGACCTTCAGGTTGCTGTAGCTGATATTGCCCTCGTTTGTAAGCGTCAATGTGAGCTTAACCGTTTCGTTGATGTTTACGCCGGGAGCGCTGGAAGCAAGGGTTGCCTTCAGTTTTGCTTCACCCAGGATAATGGAGGCATCTTCTACAGTTTTCTTTTCCGACTGGCTGGAGCCTGAGACCTTGTACGTGATGGTGGCGCTGCTGGTGAGGTTCTTGCTTCCCATGGTAACTTCAAATGTTACCTGTTTGCTTTCGCCGGCAGCCAGTGTATCAACAGTTTTCGCTTTGGAGGAGATGTTTTTATTCTCGGTAACCTTGATATTGGACAACGACACGTTGCCGGTATTTTTCAATTCATAGGTAATGGTGATCTTCTGATCCTTTTGGGCCATTTGGGGGGAAATGACACGGGATACTTCCAAACCGGGCGCCGCGCCATTGAAAGTGATAGCCTTGTTGAAACTTTTATTTTTATAGGCGATATCGCTTTCACCATTGGGTACAGGATATTTGACTGTAAAAGTGATGCGCCCGGCTTCCAATTGCTTTTGTGTTACGTGCCAGGTGCCTGTCCATGTTGCAAACTCGCCCAGCCCCAAATTAACGGCACCGCCGTCGCCAAAATCGGTCACAGCTTTCCCGTCCGGATAAAAAAGATATACGGGACCAGGTATTCTATCATCGCCAATGTTGCTGACGCGGATGGAAACGGTGACATCATCAGGGCCTGTAAACGAATTTTTTGAAAGATCCATGCTGGTAGCAATGGGATTATAACTATCCTCCGCTAAAACACCCGTGAAGCCCAGCAACAGGGCGCACAGCAGAATCAGCAAAAAAACCTTTTGCTTCATGTACTCATCGGGCGTTTGGGGAAACACCCTTCCTCCCTTCACTCGCGAAAAAAAGTATATCGCGCATTGGTGGTGAAACACAAATAGTATGCCACAAACATGCAAGGATATACAATACAGCCATCGTATCCTATATTCTATCGCTGTTATTGTAGAGCATCCCTGACTGCGTGTCAAGCAAAGCGGCCCTTCTCAGGGCCGAAAATGGGGTTGATTTCCTGAAAAGCATGTAAAAACCCGCATTATTCAGCAAAAAATGGCAACGATGAAATACAAAAGCTGTCAGGGCACCAGGTTGATAATGTCGCCTTTATCATTGACATCTACAAATGTATCCGGCACCGAGCCAACAATAATGCTTTCGGCAATGGGAATGCTGCTGACCAGTTCCACCTGTTTGGACCCGGTGGGAATGACCAGCCGAACGGTGGTTTTGGCCGAAAGCAGGATTTTGAGCCGTGTCTGGTTGATACCGGCAGATTCAAATTCGCTGACGAACTGTGTGGATACAGCGCCTACCGGCAGGATCCTCACGGAGATATTTGGGCCGCTGCCGGCCAGAAAGTTGATGCCAAGCGCAGCACCAAGGGGAATTTGGATGACCTGGTTGTTTGCATCCTGCAGCTTTTCCTGTGCCTGGAGCGCAGCCTTCGTTGCCAGCTCGTTCATGCGTATGGTGTTGGCCTGCAGCATGGTTACTTGTCCCTGATCGTTCATATGGACCGTGATCAGATCTTCATACGTAACTCCGGTGTGCATCACATCCGCCACAGCGGAGTTGATTACCTTGACCGCAAGGGAATAGGCGTTAGCGTAAGCCCTGTCCAGTATAACCTGGGAAATATTGTTCTCCAGTACCAGGAAGGCGGCGAGCAAAAGCAAAACAACAATCACCGTCCAGCGCAGGAACTTTCGTGAGAGGTGCATTTTTCCATGCGGAGATGCAACCATTTTCATTCCTCCCTCGTTTTATGGATATGCGGGAATGAAGGCAGATACCCTCAAAGGCAAAACTTTGAATTGGGTATCCGGCTGTGGTATAATAAAATATGTTCCCGCTATACGGGATTATTGGCATAATGCCGTTTGGAGGCTTTGCTTTGTATCAACCGCCTATGAATGACGATCCGCAAAAAACGAAGCGGGCAGGCGTATATCCGCCTGTATCGCCTGATTATGAGCAGGATATAAACGAACAGTACCCTAAGGAGAATTGGGAATCCTATCAGGAAGGCGAAACGCCTTATGAGATGGATGATCAGGCCGCTTATGGGGAGGGCAATGCATATTCAGAAGAATATGTTCTGCAGCAGGAGATGAATGAGGATTGGGCGGACGCGGAACCTGAAAAAACATACAGGCATACCATTTTCAAGCCCAGGGTACGAAAACCCAGCTTTTTTCTGTCTGTGCTGGTGAATGCGGTACGCATCTTCTTGCTGATTGGCGTTCTGGGCGGGCTGGCGGGGCTGGGAGCGGTGCTTGGCATTGCAAAGGCGTATGTGGAAACTGCACCTACCCTGGACCTGGCACTGCTGAATTCACAGGATCAAACTTCCTTCTTCTATGATGCCGAAGGCAATCTGATTACTGATTATAAGGGTACGGAAAACCGGATCATGGTATCTATCGATCAGATGCCCACACACCTGCAAAATGCGTTTATCGCGGTGGAAGACTCCAGGTTCTTTACCCACAACGGCGTCGACGTCAAGCGCATCGTGGGCGCGTTTATCGCCAACCTAACAACAGGCAGCAATCAGGGCGGTTCCACCATCACCCAGCAATTGATCAAAAAAACGGTGCTCAGCGACGAATTGAGCTATAAGCGTAAGATCCAGGAAGCATATTTGGCCATGCAGCTGGAGGCGCGCTACACAAAGCAGCAGATTTTGGAGAGTTATCTTAACACAGTATATCTTGGCGAAAACTATTATGGCGTGCAGGTGGCGGCAGAAGGTTATTTTGGCAAGCAGCTGAGCGAGCTTACGCTACGGGAAAGCGCCATGCTGGCGGGCGTAAACAACAGCCCCTATTATTTCGATCCCCGCAGGAATTTCTATACCCGTTCCGCGGAAGGGGTAGATTATCCCGCTATCACCAACAACCGCACCGACTATGTGCTTCGCTGCATGTATGAAAACCAGTTCATTACCCATGAGCAGTACGTTGAAGCGCTGAATCCTGCAACGGCCGCGGTTTTGGAGAAATCCCCCTCCGAAGGTACGGGAATGTACAAGTATGCCCATTACGTGGAATATGCCGTTCAAGACGTGGTGGATAAATTCCTGAGGATGGAAGGCCTGCCTGATACAAGCGCCAACCGTCTGGCCATGGAAAACAAGCTGCGCACCGGCGGATACCATGTGAAGCTGGCCATTGATACTAAGATTCAGGAGATTGTGGAGGATACGCTGGAAACCTGGAAGAATTATCCCGGTCTGCGAAATCCCAGCGATAAGATTTACCGCGCCCGCAATGCCGACGGCACCTATACGGAGATCGTACAGCCACAGGCGGCTGCCGTGGTGATGGATTACCGCACCGGGGAGTTGAAGGCCATCGTTGGCGGCCGTAGCAGGCCTACCCAGCGCAAGACCCTTAACCGTGCTACCGCTAACGAAATGCCTGTAGGCTCCGCTATCAAGCCTTTGGCGGTATATGCCCCGGCCATTGAAGGGGGCGCGTCACCTGCCAGCGTGGTATACAACATGCCCTTGCCCATTCCCGGTTATAAAGACAATAAGAACAAGGATTCCTGGCCGGAAAACTATGGAGGCGGGGGATACAAGGGGCCGCAGACGCTAAGGGCGGCCATGAAGAACAGCTACAACGTCTCGGCGGCCCAAACGCTGATGACCATGGTTGGCGTGGACCGCTCGGTAGACTACCTTATGAAGATGGGTGTCGACCGGGAGCATATCAACGCAACCCCCTTTGGCGTGGCTCTTGGCTCCAGTGGCATATCACCCCTGGAAATGACGGTGGCCTACAGCGTGCTGGCCAACGGCGGCGTATATCAGGAGCCGATCTCTTTCCTGGGGATCTCCGACAGCAACGGCAATGTGGTCTATGACAGCCATGCTCAGCAGGAACGGCGGCAGGTATTCAAGCCATCCACCGCCTGGCTTGTGGTGGACATGATGAAGGACGTCGTATCCGGCGGTACCGGTACCGGAGCCAAGATCTCCGGCCAGACCGTTGCCGGCAAGACGGGCACCAACTCCGATCAAAAGGGCATCGGCTTTGCGGGGATGACCGGCTGGTACGTGAGCTATGTCTGGATCGGCCACGACAACTACAAGGCGCTGTCATCCAAATCCACGGGCAGCAACTCCGCGGCGCCGCTGTGGAAAGCCTATATGTCCAAGATACACACGGAAAAGAACTTGTCAAACCGGGATATCATTGAGGCAGACCCATCCCAATTGGGGCTGGTGAAGGTCACAACCTGTGACGTCAGCGGCCAGCTGGCCACCAGTGCCTGCAAGAACGATCAGATGGGCTACGGCACTACGACGGACTACTGGCTCCAAGGCACCAAGCCCATAACCGAATGCCAGATGCACAAGGTGATGCCCGTATGTACGGAAAGCGGCAAGCTGGCCAACCAGTATTGCCCCAGCGTAGTGAGGGCCAACAAGGGTGTCATCGTCATTCCCAAAGGCCATCCGCTGTATAGTTTTATTGGAACAAAGTATGATTCCACATTGCGTAAGTATCTTGGCGAATTTGCCACGCTGCGCTACACCAACGACGCCAACGCCAACGCGGCCATAAACAGTGCAATTACATGCGACATTCACGGGCCGGGTACCGACAATGACAGCTATATTGTCAACAACACGCTGATACCGGATGCCAACCGTCTCTTGAGCCAGGCACAGGAGAAATTGGGAAGCATCCAGCAGGGCACAGATGCTTACAACAACCTGCAAAATGCCATCAACAGCCTGCAGAGCCTGATCAATCAAGGGAATCCTTCCGCTTCAAGCCTGACGCAGGCGATGGGTTACCTGACGCAGATGATGGCGACGGCACAATAAGATATCAAGGAAGGCCGTTTCAATGCAAGCGTTGAAACGGCCTTCTTTTTGTATGATCCTGTATACGACTTCGAGGTATCGGATTGCTATTATAGCAGGAAGTCTTTTCTTAAGAAGCCTGCGCATAGCAGCGCGGAATAAAACTCACGCTGCTTTTCATCCAATACCGTTCCTGACCACTTCTCGTAGAACCATTCCAGGTAATGCGAAAACCCTAGTTCATCCCAGTTGTCGATCAAGCCTAAGTGGTTATCTTTGCTGTCATATTCGGCCGCAATCCCGTTTAGCTCGCTGGGGCTGAGTTTGTGATACTTGCCGTAATGGATGATCCCTTTACCTGACAGCCTTCCTTTTTGATAGGCTGGTTCGTTTTGAGGATATCCAAGTATCAGCTCAATGAGTGGAAAGCAATTTTCCTTGGGCAAATTCAGGAGTTCATATACATCCTCCAGCGGAACGCGATGGATACAGTTGGTGAACATTGAATCAATACCAAGAGATTTTGCCGCAATGGCAGCTGTTTGGGACGCAAGAACGGTGTCTACACAACCAGTGATGAAGGACACAATTTCCGTTGAACGAAACTGCTTGTTGAAATATCCCGCCATATCCATGATCCTGTTGTAGTCTACGCAAAAAATCAGTGCTTTGCTGCCTGTATAGCCAAGCTTCGCCATGCTTTGCCTGTCTTCCAGCACGATAATGGAATAGCTTTGCCTTAAAGATGCGTTCGCTGCACGCATACATGCTTCCAGGATTGTACGCAGGTCTTCCGCAGTTACATCCTGCTGGCTGAAACTGCCATGTATTGTTCTTAAGCTGTGGATGGTTTGCAATGTTTCGTTCATTTTGCTGCTCCTTTTTCAGGTCGCCGGGTACTATTCATTTGGCAGGTTGTTCATGTGGGCTGCAAGCTTTTGAAGCAGTAGCTCAAACTGTGAGCGTTCTTCCTGCGTGAAGCATGCCATGGGATCAAATGCAGGCTCCAATGAGAATCCGGATAGGGAGGATAACTTCTCAAGGCCCGCATCAGTGAGAATGATCCTCTGTTTTTTCATGTTCAGCGGATCCCGTTCACTCATTACCCATCCCTTTTTCTTCATGGTATTAAGAATTGAGGTTGCGGTTGGTCGGTCGCAAAATAACAGTGTTGCAATTTCGGATGGATACAAAACCCCCTTTTTTTGCAGCCGGCGAAGAATATGCAGTTGCTTCAGCGTAATGCCATAAGGCAGGATACGCTTTTGAAGGCAGCGCCGCCAAGTAAGGAAGATCACACCGATTCTGGACATTGGAGGCATCTTGTTCGCAGCATTCATAATTAGACCTCAAATTAAGATGGAATAATATTACTTCTTCACTTTCAGGATGTCAAGCCCAATTTTTATAGCGGCACAGCTAGGTATAAAAAACAGCGCATTCGCCATTGTTTTGTGCGGCGATGCGCTGTTTTTGCTTGATTTTGAAGTTATAATATTTACATCATCCCTTTGCTTTGGGCTTGAACAGCATGGCGGCAAGCGCGCCGAACAGAACCGCCGCGGTAATGCCGCCGGAGGTGGCTGTAAGGCCGCCGGTAAATGCACCCATGAAGCCTATCTCCTGCACGGCATGGATGACGCCCTGGCTTAATGCGTGCCCAAAGCCCGTCAGCGGAACGGTTGCGCCGGCGCCGGCAAATTCCACGATAGGGCCATATATGCCTACGGCACTGAGGATAACGCCCGCAACAATATATCCCACCAGGATTCGGGCGGGAGTCGCCGCAGTCTTCATCACCAGCAGTTCACCGATGGCGCAGAAAAGGCCGCCTACCAGGAAAACCTTCAGATACATCCACATGCGTTTTCCTCCTTATTAAGCAAGCGCTGATTCTATGGCCACCGCATGGGCCACACCGGGGATGCTTTCTCCCTGTTGGTTGCTGGTGGGGCTTAGCAGCGCCCCTGTGGCCATGAACAGGATGCGTTTGAACTCACCCGATGCCAGTTTGTTTATAAGCAGCGTATTGAACACACAGGCGGAACAGCCGCAGCCGCTGCCTCCGGCATGCACATCCTGGTTGGCATCAAAAATCTGCAAACCGCAATCCATATAGTGGTCATAATCAAGAGGCATACCTTTTTTCTCCATCAGTTCCAGCAGCAGGTCATGGCCCACCCGGCCAAGATCGCCGGTGACAATCCTGTCGTAATCTGATGCGCTTCTCCCCGTATCCTGAAAATGCGACGCAATGGTGGAAGCTGCTGCCGGCGCCATGGCGGCCCCCATGTTATTGGCATCGGTGACGCCCATATCCACCAGGCGGCCGATGGTCACATGGGTTACATGGGCAATAGGTTTCAAATTTGCGTCGCTGGATAAAAGTGTAGTTCCGGCGCCAGTCACCGTCCACTGGGAGGTGGGGCAGCGCTGGCTGCCGTATTCCAGAGGAAAGCGGTATTGCCGCTCCGCGGTGCAGAAATGGCTGCTCGCACCGCAGATCACCTGCTTGGCAAAGCCGCCGTCCACCAGCATGGAGCCCAAGGCCAGGCTTTCCGCCATGGTAGAGCAAGCTCCGTACAAACCCAGGAATGGAATGCCCAATTCTCTGGCAGCCATAGAGGAGGCCATGATTTGATTCAGCAGGTCTCCACCCAGCAGATATTGCACAGACTTTTCAATGACCCCTGCCTTTTGGAGGCAAGTTTTGGCGGCCGAGTAGAAAAAGTGGCTTTCAGCCTTTTCCCAGGTTTCCTCGCCGTAGGTATCGTCCTCAATGATCTGGTCGAAGAGATTGCCCAGCGGACCTTCCTTTTCTTTTTTGCCGGCAAAGGCTGCGCCTGCAATGATCCCGGGCCGTGAGGGAAGCAGCACCGTTTCGGCG